>JAUWCF010000039.1 GCA_030609445.1 Thermoplasmatota archaeon
GACTTTCGGACTTTCTGTTTGATAAGTTCTTTGAAAAGTTCTAAAGCATACTTACGATTTTGGGTTAGATGCGGATCATGAATTACATAGAGCCTGTTCGGCATCTGTTTGATTTCTTCAACGACATTTTTTATTGGACGTTGTTTAATTCCATGCTGCCAAAAACTACTAATAGCACAAAACTCACAACGATTGGTGCAGCCTCTTGTCGTCTGAACCGCTCCTTGTAACGGGTTATGCGTGATGAGATCTCTTCTTATTGGGGGGACATCTGCCATGTCAAAATCTGTATCTCGTTCATATATTGGTTTTAATTTACCATTTTCTGCATCTTTAAGAAGTCTTGGCCAACTCGCTTCCGCCATTCCAAGAACAATACTATCAGCATGTTTTCCTGCTTCATCAGGCATTGCAGTAGGGTGATATCCTCCTAAAACTACCTTTTTACCTTTCTTTCTAAACTCATCAGCAATCTGATACACTCGAGGTGCAGTCATTGTATAGCAAGTTATTCCAACAATATCTGCTTCTTCATTAAAATCAAGTGTGTCAAGGTTTTCATTTACAATTCTTACTTCATATTTTTTTGGAGTAATCCCTGCAAGATGCGGTAGGGTAAGTATTGGATATCCAAAAAGAAATGATTCCCAAGAGTCTTTATCTCGAAATGTTGATGCGCCATGCTCAATTCTTGGAAATACAAGTAAAACTTTCATATACATTTTTCCATATGAAATGGACCTCTATTTAAGATTTTCTAGATTGAAAAACATAAATTCAGGGGAGATTTTTTTCTTCGGGACCGTCATATTCACAGTCAACAGAAAACATCTTTCTCATTGGTTTCTCCCGTGTTTGTTCTTCATAAACATGTGCAGTAAGACCTGCAACTCTTCCGAGTAAAAAGAATGCTTTACCAAGTCTAAAATCAAATCCCATGTCTGAAATAATTGCTGCAATGGCACCATCCACATTTATTGGAAGTTTTCTCCCTGCAGAACTTTCAAGTTCAGTTTCAATAACTTTTGAAAGAGCAATATGATCTCCAGATATTTTTAATTCATCAGCTAGTGTAAATAATCGTTTTGTTCGAGGATCAGCAGTGTGAACTCGATGGCCAAATCCAAGTATTCTCTTATGATTTTCTCTTGCTTCTTTTACAAGTATTTTTCCCATTTCAGCTATAGATTTTCGTTCATTTTTCATACGGACAATACCATCTTGTAGAAACTTCGCTCCTTTTTCTATAGCTCCTCCATGTGCATCGCCAATTGAAAGCACTCCTGCAGCAACAGCTGTTGGTAGAGGAACTCCACCTGATGCAACAGTTCGAGCTGCTATTGAAGAAGGTGGTGTAACGCCATGATCAATACATGCTGTAAGTATCGCATCAATCATTTTCCCGTGTTCTTCTGAAGGAAGCCCCCCTTTTAATAGAAGATAAACAACACGAGGGTAGGGAATATTTCCTATCAAATCCTCTTGGCGGTATCCGCGGGTTACAAGATGATTGGGTTCAACCTTTGTGATTTTACTTTTCCAAGTCATAAAACTCACTCTTTCACTCTTTTTATAATATCAAGTACGGTTCCATCAAACCATTTGGTGATACCAACGATTTCTTCACCAAGATCAAGCTCTTCTGTTCCTCCTGTTGTGTCATAGGCGATGTTTTTCAATTCATCAATTGGGGCAACATCGATTTTACCTTTTATTTTTTCAAGGAGGTCTTTTCTCTTTGGATTTATCGCAATCCCTTTATTTGTAACTATAGCATCGATAACGGCACCCGGTGTTGTAATGGTTGTTACTTTCTCTCTTACAATCGGATTTGTTTTTCTGAACACTGGTGCAGTAATAATACAAAGTGATGATCCTGCAGCTGTATCTTGATGACCACCAATGCCGTGTAACATTCGGCCGTCGCTATGGGTATTGACGTTTACGTTAAAATCAACATCGACCTCTGTAGCACCGAGCACTACTGTGTCCAGACTATCGATGGTTCTCCCTTTTGATGTGGGATCTGCGTAATGTCCAATATCTGCAGGCATCTCCAAATTTTCTTGAATATACTTTACAGAATCGTCATCAAAAACCTGAGAATAATATAGACATTTAACCCGGCCTGCTTTGTAGATGTCAATAATAAACTTTGTAAGGCCTCCTGTTGCACAGGAAGCAACGATGTCTTTTTCTTCAAGTCGCTCCCCAAGATATTTAACAGCTGCAAGTGAGATACCACCTGCGCCAGATTGAAAAACCATCCCGTCTTTTATTATTCCTGCTGCGTCCATAAGCTCAATACAGTCATGAGCTATCTGCTGTTTCATAGGATCTTCTGTTATTTTAAGTGAACCTGAAACAATTTTACTAGGGTCACCTATTCGATTAACATCGACGACGTAATCTACATATCTCTCTTGGATTTCTTGATGTCTGCAAGGATATTCAACAATATTGTCAGTTACGACGATAACGTGGTTAGCATGCATTGCATCTACTTCTGAATATGAAATCGGTCCAAAAGCGCTCTTTCCAATAATTCCTGTACAGTTCCCACGTATATCTGCAGAGGATGCTGCAATAATTGCGATATCAATAGGTAATTCTCCTGTTTTTATCGCAGCCCATCGTCCTCCATGAGAGCGTAATACCACGGGATATGGAAGAGGATGTTTGGACACATAATCTCCAACAACACCATTGATGCTGCCCTCTACCCTGGTTACAGTACCTTCTTTTATAAAATCTATAACAGGTTTATGTACGTCAAATATTGCTGTCTGCGCCATCATAATATTTTTAACACCCAGCTCCTGTACCGCATCAAGTGTCATATTGATGACAAAATCACCATTTCTGAGTTGATGATGAAAAGAAAGTGTCTGTCCATCTTTTAAGCCACATTTTTTTAATGCGTCTGAAAGATTTGTAACTTTTGAGCACCAACTGTATTTCTTTGCTCCGGCAAACGGCTTATATGTTTTACCGCTAATTTCTGTTATGATGTCTCTTCCTGCAATATTTTTTACAACCATACGTCTACACCATGGATTTTTTGATTTGAAAATCAATAAAATCACAATGATTAACAATAATGGCCTCTGGGCTTCTTTTTGTTTTGTCTCCTTCATGAGAGTGTGCATAAATTATATGTACGACTTCATCTGGAAGGCCTACTTGCCAGGCAAGTTTTGAACCTGAAACAGGATGACGAAAGATTTCTCCATACTTGCTTTTAACCACTTTTCCGCTTTTCTTTTCATATTCCACAATTTTACCTACATCATGTAGAAGTGCTCCTGCAATTAAATAATCTAAATTTATGTCTTCATCTCGTTGGTCATAGATTGCTTTTGCAAGAGTCGTAATTCTTTTTGTATGTTCTGTTAGAAGGCCAGAGTTTTCAAATAGCAGTGTAAATGGAATTTCATCAAGAGAGTTCCATCCTCTGATATCGATAGCTTTTTTCCATACTTCAACAACCATATCTTGTAGATCTAGGTCTTTTATCCAATGCAATTGTTTGGAAAAACATTCTTTAATGTCGCTTTTCTCAATCATGTTATCCTCCGACTTTGGCTTTGTGGGTAATCAGTCACTCCAATATAAAAATATGCTCTCCTGAGGTTCTGATAACAACTGTAAAGAAAAGTATTAATAACATATAATATAACGTTATATATAAAAATAGTGTACTTGGTGGAGAATGCAGCTGAAATTAAAAAAGGTTGATGCCATAATCGTGGTAACATTGATAATAGTCTCAGGGATTTTTTTAGTTAAGGCAGGCTATTTTCAATCACCTATCCAAATAGGACCCACACCTCCACCCGAACCAGAAAATGAAACAACTCCACCAGAAGTATATACTCCACCAACGTCTTTTATACCTTCTTTTCGAAGAGATGTTTCACCTGAAGATGAAGGAGTACATTATGATAAACTTCGTATCGCTAGAGAATGGTGGTACTTTGGAGCTGTCTTTAATGATAATGACAGCGAACTAAAAAACTGGGCTATACAAATAAGTTTTAACCATATGGCCCGCGGAGATCTGATCGGTACAACAAAACCAGATCTTCTTGTTGTCACCCTCTATGGTCCTGACGGTGAAACATATGGGGGAATGATTAATAAAAAAAGATATTTCGGGATTCTTAATACAGGAACACTAATTGCAAGTTCTCCAGGAGTAAGCGTAGAATTTGAAGACTCTTGGGCTGAGGGTGAATATCCAAACTGGCATGTCCACGCTGAAGACAACGATATCGATAACGCGCATGAAATCATAATAGATCTTGATTACAAAACCGATTCACTCCCTATATGGACGATTGGAAGCAGAGCATTTGATAAATCCAAAAGTAGCATTGCAAACTATCTTTTTACAGGATGTGAAGTCTCTGGAACAATAGAAATTGATGGTGAAGAATTCACCGTGAAAGGTACCGGGCATCATGAACACGCATGGACGCCAAAAGTAGTAACACTAGGAGTTATTAATGGATGGGATTGGTTCCATATGGCCCTTGACAACGGATGGAACGTCTACACAACAACATATTACCCAATGCCTCAAGCAATAACAAGTAAAACACCAAAAATCAACCCCTTAAGCACGATGCTCATAACAACAGATAATGGAGAAACCTTCACCGAACTAAGAAATGTCGATATACAAATTACAAGACAAGACAAACAAATCTTCCCATTTGTTAAAATGCCGACGGATTTCAACATCATCGCAAAACAAAGCTTAAACCCTATGTATATCGTCAGTCAAGCATTGTTATATGGAACAAATACAGAGCTTGATGTTGACATTGAAGTAAAAAACGTTTGTGATAAGGTATGGAAATTCCCTACATATGTGGGTATGAAGGTTGGGTCCTGTGAAATAGAAGGAACGCTATCATGGAATGATGACGATGGAGACCATAATATACCAATAAATGGAATAGGCGTCTCCTGGAGTATGAGAGCGTTACTGTAGTTACCTATTTGATTTCAACAGATTCATTATCTGCATCTAAAAGAACAGTATCTCCATTTTTTATCTTCTCAATATCTATCTGATCAACACAAGGAATGCCTGCAAGGATAACACCTGTTGCGACAATGGTTTCAGTTTCTTTATTAATGATCCCTTTTGGGGCTACACCATTTTTCTTCAAACCATAAATAACATACGATCCAACAGTTGAACCTTTGCCACACGGAAATACTAAGATTTTATCTGTAACACACTTTCCTTCAAGCGGATGGCCTTTTTCAATGACTATTCCCGTTTCCGCATCAATACCGCCATAAAATCCAATTGGATCAGGAGAGACAATTGCTTCTCCTTCTACTTTTCCGGGGGATATCATTCTTCCTTTCATAATTGCGCCTCAATGAGTTTGTTAATATTTGCAAAAACAACGTCCTGTTTACAAAAACCAGGTAAATAGTTTGCAGCTTTTCCTGAGTTTATACCTGTTGTTTTATATCCCATTTGTTCAATTGGTGAGACAACCATACATGTATCAGCAACAATATAGCCACCAGCTTTCTCAATGATTTCTGTGAAGCCCATTCGATCTGCAGCTTCTTTCATCACCCTTGATGTGCATATCCAGACAGGTTTTTTCAATTTCTTACCTTTTAGTAAATCTGAAAGTTGCGAAATCTCTCGAAGTGATGCATGTGGACAGCCAAGGATGACTACATCCGGATCTTTTCCGGAATTGAGTTTGTTATACGTTTCATCAAGTTCTTTTTTGGAAACGTTAACTTCTTCCAAACCCTCTTTTTCCACAAGATCTGCTTCAGGTGTTAATTCTTCTATATGATATAATGCAACAGCGCCAGATGCAGCCATAGCAGCACCAAGAGCCTTTAATTGATCAGTATTTGCATTAGTAAAGCCAGTAAAGTAAGGAATCTTGTTTTTCACTTGTTTTCCGACAAAATATCCAAGAGCACCAAAATCAGAGGCAAATTCTAATTCTGCATCAACTTTTATTTTAATGGTTGGCTGACGTTTTTCCCAGAGATGAAGCCCATAATTTGGAGTTCGACCACAAATAGCAGCTGCAAGCGCAGAAGGCCCACCTTCTCTGTTGGTTCTCGCACCAATTACTGAATTTGAAAAAGATACTGCAGAAGATTCTGACCAAGCGATATGTTCCCTGAATCTTGGGAGATTGCCGGCAAGATATGGCGTACAAGTTGAAGTTATGACAATACCCATACTTTTAAAAGCCTTCATAATCCTCAGTTGATTCTTGGCAAAATCTTTTGGAAAACCAATTTTTTCCCAGTTTTCAAGATCCATACCTGCAGGATTAAGATAGGTAAGAACCTTTACTTTTGCATCGTTAGAAGCCATATCCTCTAAAAACTCTGTTCCTGGATCGCCGATTGATTTGTAGGAGACACCTGCAACCTGAACAGAACCCACAGGGATCATCTTATCAGCACCATAGATGTCTCCTAGACGCACCAGCAATCGAAACAGTCTCTCCATTACTTCTCCTTCTTCTCCATCAAGAAAGTTTTCCTCTTCTTTTGTCAAATACATTGTACTAACTCCTTACAGTTTTCAACTAGTTTTTCAATCTCTTGTTTTGTAGCATTATCTACATGTACCCCGCCAACAGCAACCACCTTTGTTTTATATTTCTTGCATGCAGCTTCTGCTATTGGTTTTAACACGACATCATCATAATGTCCTTCTAATCGTATCACTTGAGCGGTTTTGTCTGGTTCGCAGATAACAACGCCCCCAATATGAGGCTGCTCTCCCCCTCCAAGAATAAAGAGAATATCGTTACCGATTTTCTTTTCCTCAAGCCACACCTTATATTTTCCTTCACCTGAGGTAATCATTAAGATCCACTTTTTTGTATTTCACGACCTCATACTTACTTTTATCAACATCAGATGGAATTGTTGCGTCAAATCCAATCTTTGTAGTAAGTGTTTTCTTCCCTGGCTCATGTTTTCCAGATGGGTCAAGTGAACTTCCTGGTTGATCAATTTTAACAATCATATCTTTGTTGCCTTGGAATCTTGTTGCCATGGCCCATTCAACAGCATTTGGACTGTAGATATCAACATCGTCATCAACAACTGTGACCTGTTTCATACTTTTATGGCCGATAAAAGCAGCCTCAATTGCTTTTTTACCATCATCCGGATGTTTCTTTTTAATCTGGACGATACCGTGGAGCCATGAACCGCCACCCATGGTGACAAGTACATTCTTGCATTCCACGACTTTACTTACTTCATCATAGATTGTCGGTTCTTTTGGCATGCCCATAAGCATCTTATGTTCAAGTCGCCCAGGGATTAATGCCTGATACATGGCATCTTTTCTATGAGTAATACAATCAATAACAAATACTGGTTCTTGCCGCTCAAAATCCCTTGTTTCTGTTAGATCAACAAATGGTCCTTCACGATCAAGATCTCTTGTAATTCTTCCTTCAAAAACAAATTCTGATTCAGCAGGAACTTCAAGGTC
>JAUWCF010000160.1 GCA_030609445.1 Thermoplasmatota archaeon
TGAGCAGTAATTGATATAGGATATGCGGTGGTGCGCATCATCGAAGTGATATCATTTTCTTCATCATAGTAATCTATTATTGTGTAATCAAAAGACAGATTCTTACCATCTTTCATACCCTTACTTAAAATCTTAACTAAAACAACATCCTTTCCATTAATGGGGAGTTTTTCTAACAGAAGAGATGCAAGCAAGTCTCTTGGGGCAACTTGTTGATCTCCAACTTGTATTTTCTCCTCCTTGGCAAATCCAAGATCAAGTAACGTTTTGAATTTCTCACAGTGACCAAGATACCTAATTGTTTTATAATCTAGATAACCTATTTTGTTTTTATAGGTGTACGGAAGTGTGGAGCAACCACCCGAAGTAAGAAACGCCTCCATATCTCCAAAAGGCTCAGGAAACGTTATTGTTTCAATTTCTGTCATAGACCTCTTTTCAGTAATTTTTCCATGATCAAGAACAATTGCATCTTCAACATATTCATTAATAAGCCCATAGGGAGAAAATACGATTTGATAATTTAGAGGAGGCTTTGGATCAATCGGTAACCCCCCAACTCTCAACTTCAAAATATCAACTGAATCCATCTGATCGATGATATCTCGTGCGATAACTGAAACCATTCCAGGAGCCAGTCCACAATCAGGAATAATTGTTACATCATTTTTCTTTGCTTTTTCAGAAAGACTTCGTTGTTTATTGACGATATCATTGTTCCCTCCAAGATCTAAAAAATGTGTTTTTGTCTCAACTGCTATTTTTGTCATATCATAATTAAACCTATAGGGAACTGCTGAGATAACAATATCAGCATGTTGAAAATGTTTCCTAATATCCTTTGAATCATTAACGTTTATTATCGCAAAATCTATTTTTTTGCCTTTAAGAAAGATTTTTGCAGATTGAAGTGTTTGTTCATCTTTATCTGCAACTGTTATCTTGCTAAAATTAGAATATTTTTCAAGATCAAAAGCAACTGCTCGCCCCATCATCCCTGCGCCTAATACTGTAATCTTCATATTATGTCACCAGATGAATTATTTTGATGAGGCGGGTAATGTACTTTGTCTCTTTAAATATTTTCAAATGCTTTTATTACAATTTTTTTCTCTTCTTTATCTTGGAGTACCAGTTTACTGAAAATATAGGTCAACAGGAACGATAAAGGAATTCCAATGAATATCGGATCAAGCATATTCCATACATACTCATTGATTAATGATGATCCTATTATCTGCGGTGCTGTTTTGAAATACACGAGGACGTACCAACCCATGGTAAAAAGAAATCCTCCAAGCATTCCTGCCCATGCACCCATTCTGCTTGTTTTCTTCCAATAAAGCATTAGTGTATATGGGGCAAGAAATGTACAAGCCATAAGTCCAAAGAAAAACGAGGTCAGTATTGCAACGACAGCAGGTGGATTTAATGCCATGATAAGAGTTGCGAAAACAATTACCAAGGTTGCAATTCTTGTAATTTTTAATGATTTCTTTTCAGAACATCCTTTCATTAAACCTTTTTCACAAACATCTCTTCCAATGGATGCTCCTGCGGTATGAAACAATGCGCTTGCTGTTGACATCGCTGCAGATAACACTGCAAATAAAAAGAGAAATACAAACCACTCTGGGAATAATTCACTAACAATTAAAGGTATTACTTTATCTGGTGTACCTGGATACGATAATCCATTATTTATCATCAACACATTACAAAGAGGTCCAATACTAAAAGCAGTAAATGTCATCAACAGTATGAATATCCCGCCATAAGGTATTGCACGTCGAAGTGCCTTTTCACTTTTTGCAGAGAGATATCTTACAATGAGCTGAGGTTGAGCAAGAACGCCAATTCCTACACCAAAAATAAGTGTCAATATCATCATAAATGCAGGTGAAAATGTTTCAGGAAATGATGTCAATGTAGTAAATCCCTCCGGCACATTTTCCCAGCCCATATCAAGTAATTGCTCATGAGATAAAGCAGCAGCAGCTTCATGAGCAGGTCCAACTCCTCCAAGCATTGCATATATTCCAATGGTCAGAATTAACATGCCAGTAAGCATTAGTATGCCTTGAATTGCATGGGTCCACATTACTGCATACAAACCACCTACAACAAGGTATAATCCAACAACAACTGTAAATATTATAACACAAAGCTCATATGAAATACCAAACGTAACTTGGAAAAGAGAGGCTATTGCTAGAAAAACTGCTGAAGCATATGCAATCATAAAAATAGCGATTATCAAGCCTGAAACTGACTGAAGCCTGGTTGAATTAAACCTATTTCCTAGTATCTCAGGTAACGTTACAGCTTTTAATGAAAGTCCCATTTTTCTTGTTCTGAAACCATAAAAAATAAATGCTATGAGAATTCCAACAAAGATGTTAAGAAATGCAAGCCATAACAGGGAAAGACCAAAAATAGATGCAATACCTGAAAAACCTATGAGGGCAACAGCACTAATAAAAGTCGCTCCATATGAAAACGCAATAACAATTGGGCCCATACTCCGACCAGCAACATAGTAATCATCAGCTGTTTTTGTTTTCTTATACCCAAGATACCCAAGAAACGTAAATACTGAAGCAAAAATTGCCATGAAAATTGCAAAAAAAACGATATCCCTCTTATTTCTCCTCCTCTTTTTGTTTTTTATCTTTTTTTACAGGAGTTTTTTCCTCTTCATCTTTTTTCAGATATTCATAATAAATTCCATATATCACGCAAGCTATGGCTGTTAATATGGTTAAAATCCATGCAGTAAATACTCCGATATCCATTCCAAGTATCATGTTTCTTTTTCCTCCTCCAACTAATCTAAAACATCAATTTTGATGCGGGGCTGAGAAACATATAATATGATTTATAGCTTTCTTTTTTTCAAAACCATTATATTCAAACGATTTATTCATGGCACAAATGAGGGAGCTTTTATGTCTGATGAATTCTGGGACAAAAAAATTGAAACTATGCCATTAGGTGAATTGAAAAAATTACAACTCAATAGATTGAAAGCATTAGCACGATATGTTTATGATAATAATAGGTTCTATCATG
>JAUWCF010000097.1 GCA_030609445.1 Thermoplasmatota archaeon
AATTCCTTCCTGTTGCTTTCCTTAGCGCTCAGCGGGCCCACTGATATTTCTCGGAGAAAAATTCCGAGATTGAGTTTTTTTTAAATACCCTCACAGTTGTAATTAAAAAAGCGCTGATTCTTCTTTAGTATTCAACCAGTAAGAAACTAAATAGAAGTTCATAACGGAATACTTGTTTTGAAATTGTAGTTTAACAACAAATCAAAAGCCCATTTTTCGCTTTTCTTTTGAATTTTTTCTTACGAGAAATGTATTCGGGTAATTCCAAACCAGTCCATTTTTTTATTCGGTAATTTCAATGTAATCTAAATACAGTGTTGTAGGCTGCCATATCCTATTAAAAACGGGTATGTAATAGCGAAAGATTCTTTCTTCTAACCAGACAGCATTATCAATCCAGACATCCACCTTGCAATTAATTTTAGGAACTCCTTTAGATACGTTTGCTACTAGATCTCCATCGATATAAAACTCAACATATTTTTCATTCCAATCAATTTCATACGTGTGCCATTCACTTATATCATAACCCCTAATAGGCATCAATGTTAAGTTGTCAAGATTTCCATCAACACACTGAGCCCAAAAACCATTCAATGAATACCCGGGTCTGCCTTTTAGAAAAATAAACCAGGCTAATTGACACTGCGATTTTTCCATTTTGAAATTCCAGAACCCCCATCCTCTGCTTCCTTTCATAACAGGATCTACTCGAATTCTTGTTTCCATAGCATTGTATTTGTATGGTGCTAATTCTTTGTCTACTATTTCTGCATCAAAATGGCCGAATTTCAATGCTATCGGAATTTTGAATTCAGCTATTCCATTGTTTATCAATATCTTGCCTGTAATTTTTGTTATCCATTCCCAATGAGAAGATTTATTATCAAAATCATCACGGAATATTACATCGTCAGATGCTATATCAAATTTGAGCGGATCAAATTTTTTTGCAACATTCACTGGAAAATACGAGATTGATACTAAGGAGAATACCAAAATAACCGCCAAAACTACCTTTTTCATAATAATTATTTATTATGCCTGATGATTTAAGTTTATCGCCAAGAAGTGCACTTCCAAATGATCCATGTAGAAATAAAAAGTAAAAACAGATGTTGGTTTACTGTTATTGTTGTTTCTAGATCTCCCGAAACATTATTTAGCGTTTTATCTGTTGTATTTTCGTAGATGAAGAAACAAATCAGGATTCTTGGAATTGATGATTCCCCATTTAATTTTACGGATAAATATGCAACAGTAATTGGTGTTGTTATGAGAGGGGGAGAATACCTGGAATGTGTTTTAAGCAGCCAAGTATTAATTGATGGAAATGAGGCAACAAAAGTATGCAGAGAAATGATACAGGACACAAAACATAGGCAACAACTCAAGGCGGCAATGCTTGACGGTGTTGCCCTAGGCGGGTTCAATATTGTTGACATAGAAAAACTCTATGAATCAACAAACCTACCCATAATCACCATTACAAGAGATAAACCCGATTTTGAAAAAATAAAACAGGCACTGCAGAAAAATTTTTCTGACTGGAAAGAGAAATGGATGATTTTAAAAAAAGGCGAACTTTTCACGGTAAAAACAAGCCACAACCCCATTTATGTAAAATGCGCAGGCATTACAATTGAAGAAGCAGAAGAAATAATAAATCTTTCTACGATACGAGGTGTGATACCTGAGCCGATACGGGTGGCTCATGTCATAGCGTCGGGAGTTATTAGAGGTGAATCATATGGGAAAGCCTAAGGCAATAGTAGATAGAGAAACTTGTTTGGCGTGTGGAGGATGTATCTCCGTTTGTCTACAAGATGCCATTTCAATGATCGCAAGTAAAGCATCTGTGAATAAAGAAAAATGTATAAGCTGTGAGATATGTATTAAAACATGTCCAGTTGGTGCAATTAGCTGGGAGGAAGATTAACTAATGAAATATGATGCTGTTGTTGTAGGTAGTGGTCCTGCGGGTACTGTCACAGCACGTTTTGCTGCTGAATCTGGTGCGAAAGTTCTAATTATTGAACGAAGATCGGAAGTAGGCGTTCCTGTCTTATGCGGTGAAGGTATCAGTAAAAACGTTGATAATTATAACGTTCTAGAAGGACGCCGGTGGATTGCAAACAATATGGATGGCGCACGGATTTTCTCTCCAGATGGAACCAAGGTGGCACTTGCTGCAGAGATAGCAGGTAATGAAACAGGATATGTATTATATCGAGATATTTTTGATCAAGAACTTGCTCGTGGAGCAGTTCGAGCAGGTGCAGACCTTATGCTTAATACTCGTGCCGTAGATCTCATTAAAGAAAACGGGAAAATCAAGGGCGTGAAAGCCAAACATTTCGATGAAGAAATCGATATACAAGCAGACGTAGTTGTTGGTGCCGATGGAGTCGAATCAAAAGTTGGTAGATGGGGAGGAATAAAGACAACGTTAAAACCAAAGGATCTGGAAACCTGTGCTCAATACACACTTACAGGCATTGATATTGATAGAGCATATTGTGATTTTTATCTTGGAAAAAAGATTGCGCCAGGTGGTTATGTATGGGTGTTTCCTAAAGGAAACGATGTCGCTAATGTTGGTATTGGAATACTTGCAAGCCTCAGCACACCAGGCCTTGCTACAAAACTGCTGGATAAGTTTATCATTTCTCATCCTGAATTGAAAAAAGGTGAACCGGTTCGTTTTCTTGCAGGAGCCGTCTCTGTCTCTGAACCTTATGAATCAGTACGAGACAACCTGCTTTTAGTAGGCGATGCAGCAAGACAAGTAGACCCCATAACAGGCGGAGGTCTGATGGCATCTATTGAGGCGGGAAAAATCGCAGGGGAAACAATAGGAAAAGCTGTTGAAAAGCAAAAGTTTGATAAAGATATGCTTTCAATATATGAAAAAGCAGTAGAAAAAGCATTTTATAAAAAATTGAAGAGAAACTATATGGTTAAAGAAATCATGCTTGGTTTTGAAGATAAAACACTCAATATGCTTGCAGATTCATTAAAAAACGTGAAATTTGATGAAGTCAGCACACTTGGGCTTGTCAAGGCGCTGGTGTCAAAACATCCATCATTGCTTGTGAAACTACGACCGCTCATGAAAGCAGCAAAAGTATGAGGAGGATACCATGAAATGGGGCGTTGTCTGTCGATCAGATGCAAAAAAATCTCTCTCACTTGCAGAGACAGTCATAGACTTTTTACGTGAAGATGGAGAGGTTTTTACTGAAGAGCATCTAGCAAAATCGATAGAAACAAAAGGCTACAGTTTAAAAGAGATAGATAAAAAAGTAGACATTGTCGTAACGATCGGTGGCGACGGGACAATTCTTAGAGCGGTAAAAGAAATTGAAAAACCTGTTTTTGCGATAAACTCAGGAGGCATGGGATTTCTATCAGAAGTTGAATCAAAATATGCAATAGGCGGACTGAAAAGGGTTATCGACGGGAAATATAATGTTGTGGAGCGATCGAAATTAAAGACCATGCTAGATGGAAAAAGGCTTCCTGATGCATTAAATGAAGTGACCGTACAGACAGACAGGATCGCTAAAATTTTGTATTTAAAGTTGTTTGTTGACGAAGAAATCATTGAAACAATGGGGGCAGACGGCGTTATTGTTGCAACACCAACAGGATCTACTAGCTATGCTCTTAGTGTCGGTGGACCCATTATGGATCCAGCAGTGAATGCCATGTTAATCGCACCGCTCGCACCTTTTAAACTCTCTGCTCGCCCATGGATTATTCCTATGCAGAGAAAGGTTGGAATTACGCTTCTTGCAAAAAGTAAGGAATCTAAGATTGTAATTGATGGTAGCTTTGCAACACCTGTTACTCAAGATAGTGATATTGTCATCACGGGTTCTGAGAAGAAAGCACGGTTTGTTAGATTTGGTGAAACTTTTTATCAGATGGTTCGTTTAAAGTTAATGAGATAAATTATGGGTTTTTTCCGACATAAGAAAAAAATAGAATATACGAAGGCATCATGGAAGATTAAAAGAGAATGTCTAAACCTTATTTTTGAATGCGCAAAATCTAGTTTTCCTCATGAGTTTGGTGGCCTCCTACGCGTTGATGACAAAGTAAAAGATACAATTACAGAAGTTGTCATTCTACCAGGCACTATTTCTGGTGATTCCCATGCAATATTTCAGATGCATATGCGTCCTATAGATTTCTCAATTGTTGGTACTGTTCATAGCCATCCGTCTCCTTTTGCAAGACCATCTGAGGCTGATCTTCATCTATTTGGTAAATATGGGAAGGTACATATTATTGCTGCAATGCCATTTAGTGGAAAAGCATGGAAGGCATATAGCTATTCTGGAGAAAAAATAGAGGTTGAAATTGTTTAAATATGGACCTACTAAGATGTTTTTCTATTGTAGGTGGTTGTAATCCCTACCTAAGTTCTGTACGTAAAACAATCGAAAAACGCCTAGAATATGGATACAATCAAAAGGAGATAGCAGAGAGATATAGCGTTCATGTATCTGTGATTTATACGACAGCAAAAAGACAATATCGATTAAGCGGTTTAACGGGTTTTCTTCTTTTTTAGATACAATCCTCTTCTGTTTCCAATAACGAAACCTCTGGCTTGTTTAAGATGTTTAACATCACTGTAAAAAAATGCATTTAATATTGCATTAATGATCTCTGATCGGGTACATCCTAAATCTCTTGAGGATATAACTATAGAGTCTAACTCATTTATTATATAAGAATCTAGAACAACACCGGTTCGTACTTTGGTTCTGTCTTTGTTTGCAAATTCCACCATCTACTGCCATCCGGTAACCAGTATCTTGTAAATGATACATATCATTTTCTATATCAAAAAAGATTTTATACACTATGC
>JAUWCF010000168.1 GCA_030609445.1 Thermoplasmatota archaeon
AACCTGAGAAAGGTGTTTGATGAAGCGCAAAAAAACGCACCTTCTATCGTATTTTTAGATGAAATCGATGCGATCGCACCTAAACGAAGTGAGGTTCATGGGGAGGTTGAACGACGTGTCGTATCTCAACTTCTCACACTTATGGACGGGTTGAAAGGCAGGGGAAAGGTAATTGTGATTGGTGCAACAAATATTCCAGACATTCTTGACCCAGCACTACGCAGACCCGGAAGATTTGATAGAGAGATCAGAATTGACGTTCCTGATGCTACGGGGAGAAAAGAGATATTGCAAATTCATACAAGAGGCATGCCTATTAACGCAAACTTAGATGATTTTTATCCTGGAGAGAAAGCAAATAAAAAAGATATAAGCAACATAATAACTCAGGGAATTAAGAAAATTCATGTGTCTGATCTGCTCAGAAATTTGTCTCGTCCAAAAGATAAAGATAAGAGAATCGTAGTTGGAGATTATTTAACGGTCATCTTTAATGAATTTAAGGGAAAGTTGCCTGATCAATTCTTTGGAAAAACAGTGAAGGTTTTGACTGAGGAAATAGTAAACGTATTACCGTTTGACTTAGAAAGCGCCGAACTTGAACTGGGGACCGAACAACAGATAAATGAAAGACTTGCCTCAATAACTGACAAACCTGATGATTTCATTAAAAGGATCGCGAAAGAAATAATTCTTGATGAAATGGCAGATATAACGTATGGTTTTGTCGGTGCTGACCTTGCCGCTCTTGCCCGAGAAGCAGCGATGAATGCTTTGCGAAGATATCTACCTGAGATTGATTTAGAAAAACCAATTCCTGTTGAAATGCTTGAGAAAATGGAGGTTTTGATGGGTGATTTTAAAAATGCACATCGCGGAATCGAACCTTCTGCAATTAGAGAGTTTTTCATTGAGATCCCAAAAATATCTTGGCAGGACATCGGTGGGCTTGAGGAAGTGAAGCAGAATCTCATAGAGGCAGTTGAGTGGCCACTCACTCAACCTGAAGTATTTAAGAGGATGGGCATCAAAGCACCCCGCGGCATTTTATTGTATGGGCCTCCTGGGACGGGTAAAACGTTGCTTGCCAAGGCTGTCGCTCATGAATCTAAGGCGAATTTTATCTCAATAAAAGGACCCGAGGTCCTTAGTAAATGGGTTGGAGAAAGTGAGAAAGCTATTCGTGAATTATTTAAGAAGGCTAAACAAGTTGCTCCAACGATAATCTTTCTTGACGAAATAGATTCTATTGCTCCGAGACGAGGACAATATAGTGGTTCGCATGTTACTGAAAGTGTCGTCAATCAGATTTTGACAAGCATTGATGGTCTTGAGAGCATGGAGGGTGTTGTTGTTCTTGCCGCTACAAATAAACCTGATATGTTGGATGCTGCTCTGCTTAGACCTGGAAGATTTGATCGATTGCTTCTCACCACTGCTCCTGACAGGAAGTCTCGGGTTGAAATATTCAAGATCCATACAAAAGGAATGCCTCTTGCAAAGAATGTTTCGTTAGACGATCTATCTGGTAAAACAGAGGGTTTTTCTGGTGCAGATATAGAAGGCCTTTGCCGAGAAGCAGCGATGCGTGCATTACGAGAGGATATAAAATCAAAAGAGGTTGGTAAAAGCCATTTTGATCGGGCAATGATAGGTGTGTCTCCAAGTATCACAACGGATCTAATTAATCATTACCAAAGATTGAAACAAAGTCGTACGAGAGATATCACTAAGGATGACAAACGAGATAGGGATGTTGCATAGCCAAAAATGATAAAAAAGAATGCGGCATTCAATATTTGCAAGATTTATAATAAAGGAGGGAAATATATTGAAAGTACTTGAGAGCGAGCTGAGAGGAAAAACAGTAATGAGTGAGGAAGGATTATATCTTGGTATCTTGAGAAACTCATTAGTCGAGGAAACGACAGGTGCGTTGAAAAACATACTTGTCGAACCTTCAGAAGATATCGATCCGCGGTTATATCATCTTGATGATATGGGGCATTTGTTGTTTTCTTTTGACTCTATAAAATCAGTAAAAGATGTTGTGGTTGTAGGAAGTTAAATGGTCTGGTATGTCGTTGTAGTTGACGGCATCATCTTCTCATTTTTTGAGTGTATGATTTTTTTGTTTGTTGTTTAGACTGGGACCCCTTTATTTCGTGTGGAGAAGATATTTTGGTAGTATGAAAAGTTTGTTAGTTTATGATTAACGTAGTATTTCCTTATAGTTATTGAATTTAAGGTATTTGAATATTTTGATTTTTAAAAATATATTTATAGAAAAATTTTAAGATTAAAGTATACATTTATGTATTTTCCATGCGAAATAGCCCCCTCCCTCTTCTACCTTTTCAACAGATAGAAAACCCTGTTAAAAATTTACAAAAAAGTTATTAAACTCAAAGTACTTACCCAAAAAGCGAGGAGGCTTCTTTTACGATTAAAAACAGCATTAACCAAGACATATTCGGTCATCTGTTACGCTCTGAATGCTTATTTACCAACAGAGAAGCGATGAGACCATCGTATACGCCAGATATCCTGCCGCACAGAGAACGAGAAATAAACGATCTTGCATCTGTACTTGTCCCTGCGTTACGAGGAGAAACACCATCTAACGTATTTATTTATGGAAAGACAGGGACCGGCAAAACAGCAGTAGCAAAATTTGTAGGAAAGGAACTATTAAAAAAAGGAAAAGAAACCAAAAAAAACGTAAAATTCATATATATCAACTGCGAAGTAGTAGATACACAATATCGTATCCTTCAAAACATCGCAAATCATTTTATAGACGAATGGAACGAGCATATCCCTTTTACTGGATGGCCAACAGAC
>JAUWCF010000155.1 GCA_030609445.1 Thermoplasmatota archaeon
ACATTCTTGAAGCAATGCGGATCAACAATATCAAAAAAATCGTGTTTTCCTCCAGCAGCGTCGTCTATGGAGAAACACCACCGATATTTCTCCCTGAAACATATGGTCCAACGCTTCCGATCTCCCTATATGGTGCGGGAAAACTAGGTGGGGAGGGACTCATTAGCGCGTTTGTTGGGACACTTGATTTTCAAGCATGGATATATCGATTCGCAAACGTTGTCGGAAGCAGAGGAACCCATGGAGTAATCATAGATTTTATCGATAAACTCAGAAAAAACCCAAACGAACTTGAAATACTTGGAGATGGCAAACAACAAAAACCATATCTTCACGTCAGCGACTGTGTCGACGGTATTGTTTTTGGTTTTGAACATTCTCATGAACCATTAAATCTGTTTAACCTCAGCTGCGATACCGATACAACAGTTACAAGGATAGCAGAGATGGTTGTCGAGGAAATGGGACTCAACAATGTACAATTCAAATATACCGGCGGAAGTAGAGGCTGGAAGGGAGATGTACCCCGTTTTCAACTTGATGCAAAAAAAATAAATACACTAGGCTGGAAAGCAAGATATACTTCAGATGACGCAGTACGAAAAGCAATACAAGAAGTATTAAATTCTGAATAAAAATTTGTTTGAGGAACTATAATGATAATTTCACGAGCTCCTGTAAGAATAACACTTGGTGGCGGAGGAACTGATCTTCGTTCTTATTACTCAAAATACGGTGGCTCTCTCATAGCTGCTGCGATAGATAAATATACATTTGTCACAGCACATCCAAGGTTTCCAGATGATATACGATTGAAATATGCAAAAATCGAACAGATAAACGAAGTCAGTGAAATCCAGCATAACATTTTCCGTGAGGCATTAAAACTTCTAAACATAAAAAAAGGAATAGAGCTCACCAGCCTTGCAGATGTACCTGGAAGATCAGGCATGGGAACTTCAGGAAGCTTCACTGTTTCACTACTCAACGCACTTCACGCATATAAGAGAGAATTCATATCACAAAGACAACTCGCTGAAGAAGCCTGCAAAATAGAGATAGAAATCCTCAAAGAACCCATCGGCAAACAAGATCAATACATGAGCGCATTTGGTGGTCTCACCCATCTCTCTTTTGCAAAAGATGGGACAGTAACAGTAGAACCAATAAAAATGAATGAAGAATCACGAGATGAACTGGAAAACAACGTTATGATTTTTTATACCGGCATCACGCGATACGCTTCAGATATTCTCAAAGAACAAAACGAGAAAAGTAAAAAAGACGACAAATCAACCCTTGATACACTTCACGAAATCAAAAAAATTGGTCTTGACACCAAAAAAGCACTTGAAAAAGACGATGTCGACAAACTCGGCGAATATCTTGACATGCATTGGATGACAAAAAAACAACTCTCAAAAAACATTTCAAATCCATATCTCGATGAATGCTATACACTCGCAAAAAAGAATGGCGCACTTGGTGGAAAAATCATGGGTGCTGGAGGTGGCGGATTTTTCATGTTTTATCATAACGGTAGCAACAAAGAAAAAACCGAGTTTACCAAAGCATTAGCGAAAAAAAATTTAAAAAAGATACGATTTCATTTTGACTTTGAAGGAGCAAAAATACTCCTTAATATGAAAAGACTTTAAAGAGGAATAAATGCATGAAAAATAAAACACAAATTGAACAATATTTCAAAGAGATAAAAGAAATCACGGATAATATCTCACGTGAAGATATTGATGATGCAATAGAGCTACTATTTGATGCATGGAAAAATGATAACCAAGTGTTTTTCTGCGGCAACGGAGGCTCTGCAGGAACAGCAACCCATTTTATGTGCGATCTTTTTAAAGTAACAATTGTCAAAGGTAAAAAACGTTTCAGAGCATTCTGCCTTAACGATAACATACCGCTTATGACCGCACTCATCAACGATGAAGGATTTGACGACCTATTTATTGAACAATTAAAAAATCTCTACAGAAAAGGAGATGTGCTGATTTGTCTGAGTGTTCATGGAGGATCTGGAAAAGATAAAGCTGGACTCTGGTCTCAAAACTTGCTCAAAGCAATGGACTACGTAAATAATCATGGTGGTAAAACTATTGGATTTTCAGGTTTTGACGGAGGAGCAATGAACGATGTGGCAGACGTCTGCATTGTCGTCCCGTTTGATGCAACACCACATGTTGAAGCATTTCATGTCGTCCTTCAACATTTAATCGCATTTCGATTGAAAGAAAAAATTATGGAATACAATGAAAAATAAAGCTGTTTTTCTTGATAGAGACGGCGTCATAAACGAAGTCATCTATCATAAAGAAATGGGTATTATCGACTCACCATTTACTGTTGAACAATTCAAACTCCTGCCAAAAGTAGCAGAAGCGATCAACATATTTCATGATCTTGGATTTAGAGTTATTGTTGTCTCAAATCAACCAGGTATGGCAAAGTATCATTTTTCTATTGATGTTTTTGAAAAAATACGAGAAAAAATGAATGCAGAACTCAAAAAAGATGATGCAGAAGTTGATGCCGAATACTATTGCTTTCATCATCCATATGCAACTGTGAAAAAATATAAAAAAATCTGCAATTGTAGAAAACCAAAGCCAGGTATGCTTCAGAAAGCAGCAGAAGAACACAACATTGATCTCTCAAAATCTTGGATGATCGGAGATGGAATTACTGATATTGCAGCAGGGCAAACTGCAGGATGCAAAACCATACTCATCGGGAGAATGAAATGCGATCTCTGCAAAATTATGGAAGACGAAAAAGTAAAACCTGATTATATAAAGCCAAATCTATATAAGGCGTCTTTGATTATCAAAACTCAAGAGCGTGGTTGAAGATGGAAATCTTTTTAGATACTGCAAATATAGATGAAATCAACGATATTCTCCCCTGGGGAATCATAAAAGGCGTCACAACAAATCAAAAGATATTTCTCAAAGAAAAAGGCGTAAATTTTGAGGAACAATCAAAAAAAATCCTTAAACTAGTTTATCCTCATCCAGTAAGCCTTGAAGGACCAAATAACCTAGATGAACTCATCGAGACAGCACATGAATATAATACATGGGGTAAAAACGTCATCATAAAAGTTCCTATGCTTCCAGACGGTAGTGGATTAAAAGCAGTC
>JAUWCF010000079.1 GCA_030609445.1 Thermoplasmatota archaeon
AGGTACAATTGAACCGATGGAAGAAATAGGCAAGATTGCAAAAGAAAACAACATTCTGTTTCATACAGATGCTGTGCAGGCTGTCGGTAAAATGCCTATTGGTGTTAAAAAATTAAATATTGATCTTTTAGCTCTTTCATCACACAAGATGTATGGCCCAAAAGGCATTGGTGCATTATATGTAAGAAAAGGTGTTCAGTTAGAACCTATTATTCATGGTGGTGGACATGAAAAAGGACTGAGAAGCAGTACTCTTAATGTTCCTGGAATTGTGGGTCTTGGTAAAACCTGTGAACTAGCCAAAGACCGAATGGAGGATGATATGAAATATTTAAGAAATCTTAGAGATAAACTTATCAAAAATGTTTTACAGATTGAAGAAAGTTACTTAAATGGCCATCCTGAAAAAAGACTTGTCAACAATGCTCATTTTCGTTTTACTGGAGTCGAAGGTGAAGCAATGCTGCTTGCGATGGATGCAAAGGGAATAGCAACGTCAACTGGATCTGCATGTTCATCAAAGAAACTAAAGGCATCTCACGTGCTTACTGCGGTTGGTATTGATCCTGAGTATGCTCATGGTTCAATAAGACTTTCTATCGGAAGGGAAACGACAGAAGAAGAGGTTATGTATGTTTGCAAGTCGCTTTCTGAAGTTGTTGAAAGGCTTAGGCAGATGTCTCCGTTGTGGAATAGATAAAAGGTTTTATCATGATATTTAGATTGGAGATTGATGGCTGGAAATCAGGTATACGGTTTTCGTCAGCCCATATTTTACCTGGACATAAAAGCTGTGGGGTTTTACATGGACATACCTATGTAATTAATGCGAAAGTATATGGTGAAAAAGACCGGCAAGATTTTGTTATGGATTTTTCAATAGTAAAATCTTTACTTAAAAAAATTGCAGATCGGTTAGATCATAAGATATTGATCCCAAAAACAAATACATTTTTTGAAGTGAGCGATAAAGAAATAAAAGTCACATTTGATGGTAAAAAATATGTTTTTCCACGAGCGGACTGTGCTCTTCTCCCAATAAGTAATGCTACTGCTGAAAATCTTGCAGAATACGTTCTAAAGGAGTTGCTAAAGGAGATAGATCTCCCGGGCAATGTCAAAAAGATAGAAATTGGTGTTGATGAGGGTTTTGGTCAAGGAGCCTGGATAGAAAAGGTTATAGGTTAAAGTTATGGTTAAAAAAGCAGTATGTCTTATCTCTGGCGGGCTTGATTCCTGTGTTGTTTCTTTTATTGCAAAGGATAGCGGATATGAGATATATGGCCTTTCTTTTCGATATGGCCAAAGGCATGATAAAGAACTTGTTTGTGCTGAAAATATTGGCAAGGTTGCAGGTGTTGTTGATCATATTTTTTTTGATTTAGATTTAGGACAGTTTGGATGTTCATCACTTACTGATAAAAAGATTATTCCTGAGGTTGATCATGATCTTGGTGAGATTGGTAAGAAGATTCCTTCTACTTATGTTCCCGCTAGAAATACTGTTTTTCTCTCCTTGGCACTTGCGTATGCAGAAACACTTGATGCAGATGCAATATTTCTAGGAGCAAATGCAATTGATTTCTCAGGATATCCCGATTGTAGACCTGAATATCTTAAGGCATATCAAAATATGGCGGATCTCGCTACTAAAAAAGGTGTTGAGGGTAATCCTGTTGAGATTATTGCTCCATTATTGAGTTTATCCAAAGGTGATATTATTAAAAAAGGAATGATGCTTGATGTTCCTTTTGAAAAAACCTGGTCTTGTTATCAGGGAGGTGAAAAAGCTTGCGGTCGTTGCGATTCATGTATTTTACGTTTGAAAGGGTTCTTGGATGCAAAAGTAGAGGATCCCATACCATATAGGTTTTATCCAGATTGGTATAAACTTTGAAAAGAAGAGAATAACTATGGTTGTTGCTTTTTCTTCTCCATGAAGTAGTCCTTGACATCTAGTACTATTGGTATTGAAATAAGTATAGCTATAAGGATTCCTAAACATGTCAAACAATCTTCATGGACGTTACCTACTGTACTTCCATCAGAGAACAGTTTATCTGAGAGGAGATCATCAAAAAAAAGATTGATTGTGCCAAGCCACGGGATTTCAAGTCTTGCTTTTCCTGAAATCCATTCCAGTTTTAGCGGTTGAGGACAAATAGATGAGATTTGATCGATGACATTGTTGTTATCTCCCATCGTGAGAAATCCTGAATGGGTCCATGTCGGTTTTTTATGGTTTAATCCAAGTTCAGGTATGTCAAGTGTTTCTTCGTTGAAAACGCCATATTCTACAATGGTATATGTTGTTGCATCTCCTTCGTTATTGACTTCAACCCAGCACATAACTCGATGAATTATCTGAGGTGTATCTTCTTTTCCTAAGGGTTTGTAGATAAGTACATCGCCATAATCACTATAAGATTGCCATCCGTTCTCAGCTTGAGCGCCTCCTAGATTGCCACCATGGGTGATGATATCATCAACGGTATATACTCTCTGTACGAGCACCATATCTCCTGCGTCTATTGTTCCAACTCTTCCAAAGGGTGGGTTGTCGGGATGTTCCATGCTCCCTGATTCAATTGCAACCATTGGTGCTTCAAACCATTGCCCGGTATATGTCCACAGGAGAAGTAATACAATTAAAACTGCAAGTAATGCTACGACGATATCTCGCATGAAGACTATCTTTGCGTTGTCGGTTCTCCAGAATTGTAAAATTTTTTCTTTGGGATTCATGATATATTCACTACTTTTTATGAGTTCTTGAAAGCTTTGTTTTACTATATATGTGACAGATTTTTACTGATTCTCTGAACTGCTTTCCACATCCTTGACAATAATAAGTCCATTTAAACCTTTTCGCCGATCTTTTAGCTTCTAAAACTTTGACAGAAAATGTGTGAGGTTTTCTCAAATTGATTTCATACTTTGTCTTTTTTCTTTTGTTCCAAATAGTCTTTGATATCTAGTGATATTGGTATTGATACAAGTATTGCTATTACTATGCCAAGACATGTTAAGCAATCTCCATGTACGTTACCTACATTATTTGTGCCGTTCAGTATATCTGCAAAAAATAGATTAATTGTGCCAAACCAGGGGATTTCAAGTCTTGCTTTTCCGGATATCCATTCAAGTTTAACTGGTTGGGAAGATTCATAGATGCCTTGATCTGGGAGATTATCAAATAGTTCATTATTATCTCCTTTTGTGAGAAAACCTGAATGTTCCCAATCGGGTTTAACAGAAAGATCAAGGCCTAATTCAGGGATAGGGCCAATTGATGTTTCATTATAAATTCCAAATTCTTTTATAGTATATCTTCTCTGATGGCCGTTTATTTCTACCTCGACCCAGCACATCGCTCGATGGATTACTGGTGTAATCTTCATGTTTCCATCTGGATGGTAGATGATTACATCACCGTAGTCTCTGTAGGATTGCCATCCGTTTTTTGCTTGAGCGCCTCCTAAATCACCGCCATGAACAGCGATATCATTTCTCGAATACACTTTTTGTACAAGTACCATGTCTCCTGCGTCTATTGTCCCCAGACGTCCAAATGGGGGATATGTTGAAAACATAGGTGGCGTATGTTCCATGCTTCCTGATTCAATAGCGACGATTGGGGCAGCAAACCATTGTCCGGTATATGTCCAAAGAAGCAGTAATACAACAAAAATTGTTAGTAATATTACAGAAATATCTCGAATAAACACTATTTTCTTGTTATCATTTTGCCAGAATTGTAAAAACATTTTTTTTAAATCTTTGACATTCATGAATATTCACTACTTTTCACGAACTCTTGAAAGCCTTGTTTCTGTTCCACATATCGGACATATTTTAACAGATTTGTTGAACTGTTTTCTGCATCCTGGACAACGATATTGCCAATTAAATTTTTTTATTATCCCTCTTTGAGAAAAGCTTTGATATTTTATATTTAAAGTACTGGCAATATTTTGTATTGAATAATCATCCGTTAAAATAACTGCCTCTTTACCAGCCTCTTTGTTTATATCTAATGCTAAAGCAAGTATTTCAATATCTGCAGTTGATAATCTATCTTTATCGCCGGTTTCTTCAGCAGTTTTTTGTATGGTATCTAATGATTCTTTTGAAGGAGATATAATGGAAAGACCTTTCTCTAAAAGAAACTGAAACGCACGATAATCTCTTCCTCCTGGTTTCAACTCTTCAGATATGGCAGGTGATGTAATCATTGCTGCTTCTCCCAAACTTATGGGTTTTCCTGAAAGAATTGCTGAGGTGTCTATTATAAAAACATGTTTTTTCATACTAAGTTCAATTATTTTTTAGTTTTGCAAGTATCTTTGCTATTTTTACAAGCTGTTGATCTCCTGTTTTCATATCTCTAAGTGTCACAGAATCTTTTTCAAGCTCTTTAGATCCTATGATGATTGCCTTTTCACTATTTTTTGAGTTTGCATGTTTCAAAGATTTACCAACTCCTCGGTGTAAGAGATCGACTTCTGTTATGATTCCTTCTTTTCGTAACTGTTGAGCTATTTCAATTGATTTTTCGGTCATCTCTTCATTAACTGGTATGATATATACATCGGTTTTTGGTGTGGGAAAGACAAATTGTTCTGCATCAAGTGCGAGAATAGTTCTGTCAAAACCTATTGCAAAACCAGCTGTTGCAGTATCTCTTCCTCCAAAAAGGCTGACTAGATCATATGCTCCCCCGCCGCAGAGTTGTTTTTCTGCTCCAAGTACTGGCGCATCTATTTCAAAGACAAGCCCTTTATAGTAGTCAAGCCCTCGAACAATACTCATTTTTATTTGGTATTTTTCTACTTTAAATGAGTTTTTTAAAAGATCAAGTATCTTTTTTAAATTTGAGAGTTCTTCAACTGCAGAATTGTCATCTTTAATAAATTTTTCAATCTTGTTGATCTCAGATGTCTGCAGTATGTCAATAAACAGATCTGCAGTTTCTTTACTAACACCTTCGTCAAGTAGGACTGTGTATACATCTTCAAATTGAGATTTGTCAATTAACGGTAAAAGTTCTTTTTTGCAATCTTTTGATATGCTAATCTTGGTAAACATACTGTCTATAATGTTTAAGTTTCCGATATTTAGTGTAATATTTTTTAGACCAACATTTTTTAAAAGATTGTAGGCTAGAGCGATGAGTTCAGCATATGCTTCTGGTGTATCTGCTCCTACTATTTCACATCCTGCTTGTTGGAATTCTCGGTATCTTCCTTTCTGAGGTCGGTCGTATCGAAAACAGCTGCCAAAATAAAACAACTTAAGCGGTTTTGGTTCCATCTGCAGTTTTTCTACATAGAAACGTATCACCGGAGCAGTGAGTTCTGGTCGCAGAGCAAGCTTTCTCCCTCCTTTATCTGAAAAATCATAGATTTCGTCAATAATTGAATCACCCGATTTTGCGGTAAAAAGTTCTAAATTTTCAAATGTAGGTGTTTGGATTTCGCCATATCCAAATGTAGTAAATGTTGTTTTCATGTTTTCTTCAACATATCTGCGTATTTTCATTTCGTCAGGGGTAAAATCTCTTGTTCCTCTTGGTACTTGATACACGGTTT
>JAUWCF010000165.1 GCA_030609445.1 Thermoplasmatota archaeon
AGATGATCACAATAGGCCTCGAGTTTGGACTCCCGACTTTTTTCTAGTTCATTTTGGGGTATATGTTGAGGTGTGCGGTTCAGAAGATTTTGATTACGAATATCGAAGGAAAATATTTGATAAGAATGGATACAGAGTAATATTCTTACATTTGTATAAAGAAAAAGATAAGTGGTTATATCATCTTATGATTTATCTTGAAGTAATTACAAATTATAGAAATAACAAATTAAGTGAAATCCTCAGAAAAGAAAACTAATCTTCAAGATAAAGTGTTTTATTTTTGATATCGCAAACTAATTTTAAATCATATTTTTCTAATATGTCTCTACCTAGCAGACTTGGACAATCTGGGCTTGTTTCCATAACGTATATTTCCATTGGACCAAACTTAGCTAATTTATTATCTGATGATATTGCGCGAAGCTCAGTTCTATTTATTTCCCATCTTCTTGCTTTGTCTGCTAACCCGCTTATGCTACTTGAAGGTCTTCCCAATTTATTAAAAGATAATCCCATTGCATAGCAATCTTTTGTTGAAATTCCTGATATCTGAGCCGGTATCAACTAAAAAATTAATTTGCCTTCTTATTTTTGGCTTATCAGATTTAACACTTAGCAAGATAAATGGTGCATTTCCTTTAAAATATCCATTAATACGCAAAGACATTACTCCCAAATTTAGACAACTAAGATATATTTGTCATCAGGCACAAAATCGATTAAAAAATCGTTAGGATTGCCAAATTTTTCTTTTAGATGTTCAATTAGTGTATCAAGTTTACTGGCAGCTACGACTACATTCTGATCTTTAATTGCAACAAATTTTTTCGGATATTTTTTCTTAATATCTGAGAAATTTTTACTAAACCATTCTAGGTCTTTGGTTCCTGCTTTTAGCTCTTCAAGAACTAGTGTTTCTACATTCATTTATTACCTACCTCTCATTATATATCTCAATATTTATAATCTTTTCCTTATTAAATTATATTTGGGGCACTAATTCCATCCTGATTAGAGCATCAATTACCCTCGCGTCAACACTCCAATGCATACACCTACAAGAAGAGTTAATATAAAAAAATTTTCTCAATTGAGGGATAAACATTTATCATAGCTTTTGTATTCAGAGAGCAAAGATTCAAAACATGATTCTCGAATGGATTAGATGGTTATCATGATAGATGAAGATGATTTACCTCAGGCTATCTTCGAATACGCGACTACTAAGTACGCGAAACGATCACGGGAACTATTCGAAAAATACGTTGAGGAATTCCCTGAGAAAAACTTGGACTTACCAGATGAAGCATGGCACAAGAACTTCCTATGCTGGTTATTCTACGAAAAGATTCTGCCAGAAGCAGGTAAGACGATAGCTGAAGAATTCGCAGAACAATCAACTGAAATAACACCGGAGATGAAGAGGAACATACTACAGATGAGGAACATGATACGATCCGACTTCGTGGTGATATCAGAAAAAGGTAACATCCTGAAGATTAAGGATATGAACGACAAAACAATCTATGATGTTAAGAGATCCAAGGACAACCCGCGGCTACATCCTAATACTATGATTACTGGGCGGATACATCCATTTGGCAACCATTATCGCACAACAGGTTTTCTTTTAATCAGAACGACTCCCTTGATATTGGATCCAGACATCTTAATGCATGCATTTGAGAATGACCAAGTTACAAGAATTGAGAAATTTCAATTGCGTAAAAAATCTACATTCAAGTCAGTGATGAATAAATACCCGTCACACTGGATTGATTGGATGAGCGATCATTATGAAATAAAACAGAGACTCAAGAAAGACAAAATACGTGCAATCGAGAACAAGCTGACATCCAATCTTCCAAGAATCATACAAGATCTACCCAAGAAATGTAAAGAAGTGTTACAATTCTGCATGGAGAACGGCGGTTTCGTAAAATATGGTAAACTCAAGGACTATGATGATGATTTAGGGCTCTTTTGGGAGGAGCAGTCTCGTGCATCAACAATTGGGGAATTGAGGCAAAAGGGGTTGTTGTTCGTTGGGAAAATGGGATATGACGATAGGAACTACAAGATCGCGTTCATACCTGTCGAGATCCGTGATGATCTGAAAAATCTGCTTGTCTCCGAACAGCAAACATTACAGATGAAACGTGTATGAAAAAAGCAATAGTATTCAAAAGAGTGTACCATTATTGATAATGAATGATAGAGGAATGATGTCCTATGGATGATATAGTCTTTAACCCAGAAGAAGAATCTTTTAGTTCAAAAGAAAAATATGAACAATATAGGGAAATAACCAGATGTGCGATATGTCATAAAAAACTAGAGAAAGGAGATCTCTTCCAGTTAAGGCCAATTCAAACCCCTAAAGAAACAGGTTGTCTCGATGTGATAGCAGTCATCATCCATAAGAAATGTTTAGAAAGATAGTTTGTTTTTTTATGAAGGGAGTAGAAAATAAAGTGTCTAAGAGATTGCAGATAGCAATTGAACAGTATCTGACCGATGAAATGTTTCTCATTGATTCTTCTGATGAAAAAAAGAAAACAATGGTTGAAGTCACAAAGAATGCAGTAAATGTATATTTTGAGAAAATTAAATATCATTATAGTGACTATGCTTGGATGTCCGAACATGACAGATTAAACATCCTCAAAGAATCAGATGAGCTGAATGTTGCTCTTTCATTGGAGATACCAAAATCAGCATTGCTCAACGATGATGAAAAGGTGATGCTGGTACAATCGTTATTGGATAAGAGTACAAAAGATGCATTTGAGGTATATGACCAGATTTGTTTTTTTTCTGATGATCTCGCGTATCAGTCTCTGTGTAATTTTCTCATGAAACAGAACTGTTTCACAGAAAAATACATGTCTTATATTTTCATGGAGGATAAATATAGCGATGCTTCAGAGATTATTGATAATT
>JAUWCF010000012.1 GCA_030609445.1 Thermoplasmatota archaeon
GTTTCAACGTATTTATCCCCATCTTCATCATACGCTATTTTCATTTAATCAACCTTTTTTCCAAGTAAAAAATTTATTACTCGATCCAAATCTTCTTTTGTCCTGACTCGCATTTTTGTTTTTTTCATATTGGTTTTTTTCATTTTATCCCAATACCCGAATGCCTTGCTCTTTAATAAGTTTATCCCACGTTAACAAAACGTTAATACGTTTCAACCCCTCATACAAGATGGTTCCAACTCCTGCAACAACTCCTATAACCACTTGATATATATTTGAAATACTAATCGATGATGTTACCATTAAGTATATCACAAAAAATAATGCTGCAAAGAAAAAACGACATACTGTTATAATGCCTGCATGCACCTCTCTTAGATATTTCCGCATAGCAATCGCTGTTGTTGCCCATGCAATCGTTGCAGACAATACCAACATATCTCCAAACGAGCCTAGGTTAAGCGTTAAAAGATTCTCAAATGTTTTTGTCGTCACCAAAGCCCCTGAAAGTAGCATAAACAAGATTCCTATGTAGTCAAATATTGTTAATTTATCTCGTTTGAACGCTAGAAATCCAATAAGAATTATAAAAATCGGCTGCATATGTCCAATAATTACAGCATTGATGACTGAGACTTGTGTCAAAGCGAAAAAATACATGATATCTGCAAAAAGTACGCCGACAATCGCGATATGAACAAGTGTTGAAAACTGTTGTTTGTTTATTCTAAAATGTGCCTTTTTGTCAGTACTATATAGATGAGGTCTGTTAACGCTGCAAAGATTGCATGTATGGCTGATGTTTGAAGAAAATCAGCAGTTTGATAGGATAGTTTAGCAAAAGCAGGCTCAATTGCCCACATGACACTTGCAAGAAGTATTGAGAAAACTCCAGGTATTTCCTGTTCACAAGACAGTTACATTAGGAGGAACGTTAAATCTTTTTTCAAAAAAAATAAGAAAAGATGTGATGACCGATTAATCTTGATATCCACCTATTTGCAGGCTAGGGTCACCAAGAAGAACCCATGTCTGAGGAATCTGGACATCAACCCATGCATCATCGTTAGCTGTTGCATTATCCCAATCACTTTCGCTTACAGGATACGTATCAATATACCATTCAAGAGCAGCCTTCCAAGTGTCACCGAGCACTTCAACATGGTTCTGACCATATTGTCTGAAGAATTCAACCTCCAACTCGTTGATGCCGCCTTTAAAGGAATCCTTGTCTTCTTTTGTAAATCCAAGTGCGGTACAGCCAATTGTTGCAATGGATCCTCCGCCTATTTTCCGTGTGAGCCTCCAACCGAGACATTCAGGTGTTCCCTCCTGATGATATCGAGCAGTCTTATTGAATATCTTAAAGATTGATACGTCAAACTGAAGATCATGACATCCACTGAGAAGACAAACCGGGAGCATATTTCTATTTCGCAATCTATGAACGTTTTGTACGGTAAGCCCTCTGATAAATTCATTGCTATCTGGCGGGTGATTACCCCACGTTTTTGGGCTTCCATGTCCCACGAAATAGAGGAATCCACAGCCATTTTTCATTGCATTTCGCACGTCAGCGGAACCACTTAGAGACTCATCAGAAGTATACAACCTGATTGGGTTAAAACCAGTCATGTTTTCTAAAGCACGATCTCCATAATATTCTCCTTCATTTCCAACCCATAAAGGATTATGAGATACAGGATAAGTATCTCCAGCACAAACGATCATGTCGTTAAACCACTCTTCCCCATAGGTATTAGTTTCATAATTTATTATTTTATTAACCATGATTTTAACTTCAAATTCACTTCTGCAAGGTAGACGACCGACCGCGACATCTGGATAAAGATCAATATATTTATCTTCAGGAACTTCCTGATAATACCATTCTCCATAGATACCGTCACCATCAGAATCCCAGCTGGAAAAATTTCCTTCAGCATCATAGATATCTGCATAATACATATCACTAATGACACGATGCTCCCAATCGCAATCAATGTTTACATATCGTACAGGCATATACCAAAATGGAAGCTGACCTTTCATACCACCAACAAGAAGGACATATTCAACCCCCCATTCATCCATTGCTGTTTTTATGTAGTATTTTATTTTTTCAGCTCGATCTCGTCCGTGCCAATACATCTGATCATACACCTCACAAAGAGTAACAAGCCGAGTTGACATCCCAATATGATTCTTATGACAAACAAGTGGATGCAACTCGTCAACAAACTCTGAGTGTGTGATGATGAGTAGCTTATAGACAGAGTTTTCACCAGTGATTGGTTGTTCAGATGTTTTAGGTGAAGTCCTTGAAAGAATCCCTTTATTTATACCTGCAGTGCTTGTTGACCCTAGGGTCAGTCCAAAAAACAGAAGTAATATTCCGAATACTATTATTTTTTTATTGATTCCTTTTTTCATATGTTTCCCCAACAATAATAATATAGTCTATACTTTATAAATTTTTAGTTGTACCTAGATATTAAAGAAAGTAAAGAAAATTATTGACTGTACCCACCAATCTTTAGGCTAGGATCGCCAAGAAGCACCCATTGTTGAACAGATTTCGCATCAATTGCATAGTCCCATGCAGCAGGTGTGTTCCAATCAATTGGATACGTGTCAAGATAATCTGATATTGTTGCCGCCCAAGTGTCACCAAGAACATCAATGCCGTTTACACCGTATTGTTTGAAAAATGTGGGTTCAAGATAATCTCCAGCACCACTAAATGATTCTTTATCTTCTTTGGTCATACCAAGACCAGAACATCCAATCGTTGCAATAGAACCTCCACCGATCTTTCTTGTCAACTTCCACCCCCAACACTCAGGGATAAACGTATAATAATACCACGGATCATCCTGGAGTTTTCCAAAATGAACATCAAACTGAAGATTATGACATCCTCCAACAACACAAACTGGTAGCTTTTCTCTATTTCTCAAACGAGTCATACTCAAAACAGAAAGACCTTCAATCCAGGTATCTGCATCATTTGGTGGATGCGTACTCCACCGATATGGATTTGCATGACCATCAAAATAAAGAAAACCACAACCATTATTTATCGCACGAAGTACATCCCTTGTACCAGTAAGCGTCCCATCGGAAGTCCATAGTTTCACTGGTTCAAAACCAGACATGTTTTCCAATACTCTAAGTGTGTTTTCCTCACCTTCATATCCCGTCCAATTCTCATTTAACGATTCTGGATAGGTATCACCAGCAATAACAGTAATTTTGTTAAACCATTCGCTACCATATGTACTTGTCTCATATCGAATTATTTTTTTCACCATAGTTCGAACTTCAAAACCATTTCGACAAGCTAGTCGTCCAACAGACACATCCGGATAAAGATCGATATCTGGATCTTCGGACACATTGCCAAACCACTCGCCATAAATACCGTTATTATTGGCATCCCAACTAGAAAATTCCCCGCATCCATCATAGATATCTGCATAATAAAGCTCTGAAATGAAACAAGGCTCTTCATACCCGGAGCCGACATCAGCATTGTAGCAATACCGCACTGGCATTAATCGATAATTTCCAACCAACAAAACATATTGTATCCCCCACTCATCCATTGCTGTCTTTATGTAATATTTTATTTTTTCAGCTCCATCTCGTCCATGCCAATACATCTGATCATACACCTCACAAAGAGTGACGAGTCGAGTCGATACCCCAACCTGGTACTTATGACAGACTAGCGGCCGTAGTTCATCAACAAAACATGATGGAGCAACAATAAGAAGATCATAGATTGAATCGCCGACTGTTGCAACCTCATCAACTGAAGTTCTACTAGTGCTGGCAGATACTGTTGATAGCGATAGTTTTGCATTGATTGTTGGCGTCAAAAGAAAAGCAACACATATTATTGTAATAATCATCATTTTTTTATTGAAAACTTTTTCAGATATTTTTTTCATATTATAATTCCCTAAATATACAGTATACAGCATGCTTAATAAATCTTTAGCTTCTAAAATCAAAAAAAGAGCGTCTTTCTAAAAAGAAGGGTATCGAGCATATATCATATCATTCTTTTCAGAATGAATTATGCTCTATAAACTCTAATACCTCACCTAACTTTATCATTGTTTCTAATTCATCCATACTTTTGTTCCTGCTACATATATTATATATGTTGGCAGATAAAAATGGGAAAACACGATAAAAATGTCCATTACAAACATTATTATACAAGATGTCACATCATTTTGCCCTAATGGATCCCACATGCACATATCATTGTTATAAGAATAGCAGAAAAGCAATAAACAAAGAAGTAAACAAGCCAGAAAAGATAAAACTCGTCTTTTTTGATATGGACGGCGTTCTTGCAGATTCAATCAGCTCCTGGAAAAGTATCCATGATTATTTTGGAACATCAAATGAAAAATCAGTCGACGATTACCTACGAGGAGACATCGATGATTTAGAGTTCATAAAAAGAGATGTATCACTCTGGAAGACAAACGGCAGCCTTACAACCAAAGATGTCGTTCAAAACATCTTATTTGACATCCCTCTAATGAAAGGAGCAGAGGAGTGTATATCGTTCCTTCGGAAAAACAACATAAAAACTGCGATAGTAAGTGCAGGTCTTGATATTCTTGCAGAAAAAGTTGCTGAAGAACTGGGAATAGACTATGTCTTTGCAAATGGAATAAAACAAGATGAGAGGGGAAGACTAACAGGAGAAGGAATACTGCAAGTTCAACTCATCTATAAAGACAAAAACGTACGAAATCTTGCAGAAAAACTAAAGATTCCTCTTGAAAAATGTGCAGCAATTGGCAATTCATGTTTTGACGTACCCATGTTTGAAACAGCAGGCCTAGGAATAGCGTTTAATCCAGAAGATGAATGTGTACGAAAATCAGCAGACGTAATTGTAGAAGGAAAGGATCTAAGTAAAGTTATTCCTGCACTTGAGCCCTACATATAATTTTTTATTCAGAAATAAATGAAGACGTCCAATCAGGACGTTCTGGCTCTTCACCATCCTCTAACATCGTTTTCCATTGTTCATCAGTTAATCTATTATCCATTGGATGTTTGAACTCATAGTAACTAAACACAGGTCCAGCTCCTGCAATAATTCGTCCATCAGGAACTTTATATGCAACTATGATTAAATCCACATAGCCCACGCCCTCCTCAAGTACCTGATTGGAGTTTGTATCTGTATGTACATCGGCAATGATTGTCGTTTCTTTTGATTTATCACTCACATCTGCCAATGTACCATCAAGATTCTCACCGAAGTTTTTTATAAATTCGTAATCATCATCTGTGAGTTCTTTGTTTTCTAGTTCATCTTTAGAAATATCGATCAATGTTTGTATAATCGACTCCAATTCTTCAAGACGATATATTTCTGTTGCAGTAAGAACATTAAGATCAGTAAGTCCTGTTCTGGTCATCTTTGTCAGTGCCAGTATCCGGGTATAGAACTCAGGAACAGGGTCAACATAGCCAACAACAGGTTTCTCTGGTGGAGGAATTGAAGTGGCTTCTATCGGAGTATAACTCTGTTTTGCATAAAGAATAGTATCATGTCTAAGTTCTGTCCATGACGCAAGCGAGGTATGAAGCTGTTTATCTAACCATGGTGTTGTCTGCATAAACGTTGGCGAAAGAGTATTTGATTCATTTAACAAAGCTTTTAACGTATAAATCCAGCTGAAATACAGATTATGGTTCCGTTCAGTAACGTTAAGAGATGAAAAATTCTCCTGCAGGCTATTTAATTGCTCATAATAGTTATCATATTCAGTATCGCCCTCGTTTTCAAGAATCTCCAGTGCCCTGTTTGATCCAAGCACAGCCATGACATCAAGCCCACGAGGGAAATATCTCCCAGCACCTCCGAGAGCGCTTGTTCCAAATGTGAAAGGAGATCCTGTTCCTCTATATTCATCTACCGCTGGAAAAACAAGCTGTTGAAACATATACGAATCTGGAATAAAACGTTGCCCCATAAGTCGCATACCCTTCGTTTTTTCCAAAACTGCATTGAGATCTTCAACAGTTGCTGAAACACCAGGGACCGTGTAGATAATTATTTGTCCTGTACCGCCATAGATCTCAGGGCTTCGTAACTGCACAAGTTTAATTTTCAATTCCAAGAGTTTATCATCGTCAGCGAACTCTGTTGCATTGAACGTTGATCCATATACCTCTTGGATACAGTCGAGATATTCATATGGTGTTAGATCATCAGATGCCCCAACAAAAAAAGACGTCACCGTGTAAATTCTTGTCCATAACTCATCAAGGCTTTCATCATCCACTTCTAAATTTGGTAATGCTGTAGCCATCATGCTTGCCTGAATTGTCTGAATCTTTGCATCTTCTTCAGATATCAAAAATTCAAAGAATGATTCTTGACCATATGGCTCTCCACCCTTCATCAAAAAAGACATACGTCCATACCACATCATGGCCTTAAAATATCGTTTTAGTAGTTCCGATCGCGTATAATGTCCTCGTGGTTTATACTGAGAATAATCTTCTTTATAGATAAATAGTGGGCTATCATGATATCCATCTTGCGCTTCAATATATGATAATTCTTCCGAGACTTCATCATCAACATAGACGGGTATTGTAAACGAGACTTCCGTTATATCTTCAGAACCATCATAGTCTTCAGTTGCTGTCTGTAAAAGAGATAATGCTACACCAAAAAATGCTACATTTCTACGTGATGCTTCTTTTAAATCTTCGTCTGTAAAATAATCATAATCTTGCTTTGATTTGTCAAATAATGCCTTGCTTAAGTCAAGTATTTTATCAAAGAACTCCCGCTCTTCAATTCCCTTGAGTATTTCATCGAATTGTATATGATACAGATGAAGCAATGTATCAGAAGTTACAAAAATTGGAATATCCTGGTTTTTCAAATAGTTATATGGTTCAACAATATTAGTTTCATCCACATAATAGCTAGTGATCACAAATCCATTTTTTTCTAATAAAGCCTCTTGAGGAGCATTAATACCTAAAACACTATCAACTGCATCAAAATTAGTTATCAGATTCATATCTAATGGTAAAGTATACTGAGGTACACTTGCATCAATTTTTACTTCTTCAGAAATATAATACGATGCCATTGCATATTTTGGATTGTCAGAATCAACAGCACTTACAGCTGGAATAATTATCACCCCACTACTTACTCCAGGTTGATCTACACATCCACTCAGACATGATATGACAAAAAGGCTTGCAATTCCAATTCCTATAATTTTCGTATCCATCTTCATACTGCTCTTCCTCTAACAACCTATCTCTATAACCGTTTATATAGTTGTGGAAAACGTTTGGGAAAAACCAAACAAAACTAATGTTTTTCCATCTGAAAATATATGGTAACATGCATATCAACATGTTAGAGGCTATGATAAAATCTTATCTCATTTTGTAAATTTGTTTAAAATTCAAAGAGTCGGTTCAAATTAGCTGAAAAGTATACTATAAAAAATTAAAAAAAGATGTTGGTTTAAATGATGTTGCTTTCTCTTCTTCAACAGTCCATGATCGCTCACAGACATACAAATTCACTCCCACATGACGATAACATGCAGAATACACAATCGAAGGATTACTCGGTGCTCGATGCGGACATAGTTCCATGGTATATGCAATAATGTTTCTTCGAGCATACAACCAATTCTCAGAAGAGCCGATGGTTCCACAAAACCGGGGAATCAGATACTCCTGTGTCCCATATTGGCCGTATATTCTTAGCTCGTACTTATTAATACGAGACATGTTTTCGCCGATTGAGCGAAATAATCGTTCATGAGGAGTCCACCTGCTTGAATGCATCCATGGGAAAATCATCCATTCCCCATAGTCATGATATGATAGTGAAATGCTGATGTCTTTTGTTTCTACAAAGTTTTTCACAGCTCGACTTTCTTTCTCAGAAAAGGGACGTTCTCCTCGATAAATTCCGCTTGAATCATCTGTTAACCAATTAAAGTAATAATTTTCTTTAAAAAGATAGGGAAGGAACCATCGAAACCCATAATTTCTGTTTAAATCCACACCATACGATGTGATCTCATCACTTTGTCCATATGGACCATAATTTGGAGCACGATTTTTCCTTGTGTTTGCTTCAACTCCATCTGGATTTACCATAGGAATACAAAATATTTGAGTATTGTTAATAACTTCTCGCACCCTATCCTCTGAAGGATCCTCATCGGTAAATCCATCTTCATCATTATCAACTCCATCGATAGGGTCTTCATTGATCTGTCCGTCTCCATCATCATCTGTATTTACCTTACTGTAATTATGAACCATGTGCTGAATGAAAAAAAGTACCGCTTCAAATGAAGGTTTTTCATCTCCGTGATGAGCCCCCATAATCAAAACACCTGGCTCATCTTCATTTTCTTCAACATTATCAGAGAGTTTCACCATCCAAATAGATCTTCCCTCATAGGTATACCCAAGGGATTCCAATTTTAAAATATCAGGATAATCATCTTCTAACTCATGCAATAAATCAGTCATCTCTTGATACGTAAAATAATGATATGCCTCACCACTAAAAGAAGTAGATGTAGGCTCAAGTTGAGATCCACTAATAATTGGGAAGGTTGCAGTCATAAAAAAGCATATGAAAACACTTATAATTGTAACGTTTCTTCCAAGTCTGCTTATCTTCTTCATAGTTTTCCCCAATGTACTATTACCTTTGTACCACATATAAGTCTTTTGGAACTAGATCTATTGTTTTTTAAAAAAATTACTCATCCGGTTGTCGCTCGTAGGAACAGTAACATTTGTTCATTTTGACATTTTAACAGGATATCTTTATATATCATTATTGTCAAAATATGGCATGCTATCATATAACAGGTGATAAAAAATGAACCAAAAAAGTATAACACTACAAAAAGAAAAAAATGGAAATAAGGGAATGACGCAATCAAAAAAAACCAATGTATTATACAGTTTAACAAAAGAAGAATATAAAATATACAAAAAAAACCAAACAAAATACAAAGGGATAACCAGTAGTGACTATAAAACATCACAATGGTGTTACTTCTAGACATACAATATAATCAATTCTAGGAGATATTTTTCTTTATCACTATTCCCAATTATTCTATTTCTACCTTGAGAATTTGTAATATGTTACTAATATAATCTTATCGTTCTAGCTTTTAAAAAAAACAAAATGACGATACCTTTTAATGCATCTTGTTATATTTCGTGAACAGATAGCATGGTTCTTGATAATTTAGGCGATTCACTTAAACGTACAATTAAAAAAATCGCAAACGCAGTACACGTTGATGCAAAACTTGTCAAAGAAGTAGTACGAGATATCCAACGAGCATTACTACAAGCAGATGTCAATGTAAAACTTGTGGTAGAACTTTCAAAAACAATTGAAAAACGCTCTCTCGAAGAAAAACCACCTGCCGGTATGAACAACAGAGAACACGTCATCCATATCGTCTATGACGAGCTCGTAAATATCCTTGGTGAATCAAGAGAACTACCGATAAAAAAACAGATAATCATGATGGTTGGCCTGTATGGCCAAGGCAAGACAACCTCATGTGGAAAGCTAGCGAAATATTTTAAAAAGAAAGGTCTTCGACCCGCAGTTATCGCAGGAGATGTTCATAGACCTGCTGCATATGAACAGTTGAAACAACTTGCTGACCAAGTTAAAGTCCCATTTTATGGAGATAAAAAACAAAAAGATGCAGTCAAAGTCGTAAAAGAGGGGCTTTCTAAATTCAAACGAACCGCCGATGTCATCATAGTTGATACTTCAGGTAGACACAAGCTGGAAGACGATCTTATCGATGAAATGAAAGAGATTTTTAAAGCGACAAAGCCTGATGAAAAACTACTTGTTATGGATGCTGCACTGGGGCAACAATCTGGTCCTCAAGCAAAAGCATTTAATGATGCTATCGGAATCACTGGTATTGTTCTAACAAAACTTGATGGAACTGCAAAAGGCGGTGGCGCACTTTCTGCAGCTGCTGAAGTTGGTTCACCAATTATTTTTGTTGGAACTGGAGAGCATGCATCGGATTTTGAAAAGTTTGATCCATCTGGTTTTATCTCAAGACTTCTTGGCATGGGAGATATCAAATCCCTATTGGAAAAAGCTGAGGAATCCATGAATGGAAAGGATGCTGAGAAGACGGCAAGACGCTTGATGTCTGGTAAATTTAATCTTAATGATATGTATGATCAGATGGATATGCTTTCTGGTATGGGACCTCTTTCAAAGGTTGCGGAGATGCTTCCATTTGGTCAAACAGGTAAACTGAAACAGGTAGATATGGATAAAACACAAGATAAGCTTCAACGTTTCCGAGTGATAATGGATTCTATGACCGCTGATGAAAAAGAAAAACCTGAGCTTATACGGTCTTCTCGTATCAAACGAATTGCACGTGGAGCCGGTGTTGAAAATAAGGATGTAAAAGAGCTTCTTAAGTATTATAATATGACGAAACGTATGATGAAAGGCTTTTCAAGTGATAGAAAGATGCGTAGGAACCTTATGAGACAGCTTGACTTTGGAAAATAATATGTTTTTTAAGAATTTTGAGCAGATTGTATCAAACGGTCAAACATCTGAACTTAAACGGAAAAGAGAGGATGTTCTTGAGATTTTAACAGCTGCAATTGATGCTGCTAATCCTTATAATGCAGTAAAAAAGGTGTTTGATCAAGATAAACTTGTTTTTGAATCAGAAGAAATTGATCTTACAAGTTTTGAAAAT
>JAUWCF010000112.1 GCA_030609445.1 Thermoplasmatota archaeon
GGCTCTGGCCGGTTGGTTACAATTACTATTTTCTTCATAGCTTACCGTCCTTTTCTTTCCGATTGATCATTTTCAATCCTGTTTTTGAACCATTTCAGTGTTACATTGTTATTAAGAAAGTGTTAATTTTCTGTTTATCAAAACATCAACAACATGCCAGATTGTATCTCCATTAAGAATTTCTAGTTCGAGTTCTTGTTTTCCAGTGATATCTTTGTATCTAGCGATTAATTTTACTTTGACCAGCATGTCCTTCCCCTCTAAAGAAACTCAAATATCTCATTACCACAGCAGCTACAGCCTGGATTTCTTTTTATATTGATTTGTTCGAATTGTTGCTTCCAGATGTCATAGATGATAAGACCAGAGAGCGATTTTCCAAGAAGTAATTTTATTGCTTCTGTGCATTCAATAGAGGCAGTGGTCAATGGAAGATTGCCTAATACAGGTATTACTCCAGTTTTCTCTGGAATGCTTTGAGAGATACATTTCAAACATGGCGTCTGTTTCGGAAGTATTCCCATAACCATTCCAACAGTAGAGTAGACTCCCGCATATATCCAAGGGCTACCATTTTTTATTGACACATCATTTATGAGAAAACGCGTCTGCATATTATCTGTGCCGTCTAAAATAATGTCAGCATTCTTCACAATTGATTCGATATTTTCTTTTGTAACTCTTTTTTGGATTCCTTTAATCTTTACTTCAGAGTTTATTTTTTGTAATTTTTCTTCAAGAACCTGACATTTAAAACTTCCGATGTCTTCTTCATTAAAAATTGATGTTCTATGAATGTTTGTTAGTTCAACAGTATCATCATCAACAACATCAATGCGTCCTAGTCCTAGTCTCGCAAGGATTTCTGAGCTGTTACTTCCAAGCCCACCACCGCCGATAATTACTACATGTCTTTTAGAAAGTAGTTTTTGTCCGTGTTTACCAAATTCTTTTACTAGTATTTGTCTTTGGTATCTTTCTAAATCCATTTTCCAAACCTACTCATATCTTCAAACAGAATAACTCAAAATAAAACTAGTTATTTTAATGCTTTGCTGAAGTAGGAAAGAACACCGATACAGGTTTAGTTGTTTTCTATCAAATTAAAGAAACGGAGGAAAAATCCTCGCTCTTTAAGAAATTGGAAGATCCTGAAGTTTTCGAAGAAAAAGAATTGCTCTGTACTGCTTGTTGGTTCTGCTGCAGCTGTTTGAACTGCGTGATCCGTTTCGCCATCAAAAACCGCTGCAATTACCAAGATGTTATCCTGTGTTATATCGCCGAATCCGAAGAGAGCTCCAAGCCAAGTCTTTGTAAATGTGTAGGAATCACCCAGTGGTTTTGGATGACCTTGCGGCACAGCTAGACTTTTATCAATTGGTATATCTAATGCTCCAAAATGATAGGGGTCACCATCTGCATCGTTCCATCGTGATTCTTTCTCAACGATGTAAACACGTAGATGACCGTTGTATTCTTCAGCTTCGTTGTTTTGAACGGTTACTGAAATTTTGAGTGTTCCGCCACCTTTCCATTCAACAGATACATCAATATCGATATCTGGAACTGTTCTTTCCCCACATTGTGTTATTGCAGTTCTATATGGTTGTTCATCAGTTTGGGCACCGATAATATTTCTATATCCTCCATCAAAATAGACATCTGGTACTCCTGGGACATCTAATTCCTTAACCCTGCTGTATATTCTAGCGTTCATATCGGCAACAAGTGACACATAATAGAATTCGTAGTCACCTGAGTTATATATGGAATATAGCTGATTTGATGCAGTCGGGCAATATCCACATCCCGTCGTTGTCACATATTCTCCAATGACGGTATGGGTAAAATCTTCCCCAGAAAGAATATTTGATGGTTGCACTTTATATTTTTCGTTTGTAATATTAGCTGCTCCTACTATTGGCATTATCAATAATATAGCCAAAACTCCGGTTATTAGATATTTTTTCATATTTTAACCCCTTAATAACGTTTTATCGCCATCTACGTATTTAAAGCTAACGATAGTTAAAAACTTATTCGGTTTTCTTTTTTATCTCTTTTGCAGGGACTCCACCATATGTTTTTCCTTTTTCCAATACCTGATTTTTTGTGACAAGTGCACCCGCAGCAACTGTCACATTGTCTTGTATTACTGCACCGGGCATAACAATTGCTCCTGCTCCAATCACGCAATTATTTCCAATTGTAACTTTGTCGATGGCTATGGTTTCCTTTTCATAGTTATGGATATGACCATAAACTACCGCATATTCTCCCATTGTTGTGTTGTCTCCAAACTCTGTAACACAAGGATCTTTGATGACCCCGCCAATAAGAGTGTTTTTCCCTATTTTCATACCTAAAAGTTTGTAATAAACATTTTTTATTCGACCCATAGGAAACATTTCAAGAATTTTCCTACATGGAGTATACAAGGAACAAACAACAACCCATCGAAACGAATTTTTATTCTTGAAATTATACTCATATACTCCAGGCTTGTATCTTATATTGAATAATCGAATTATTCCTCCTGAAATCAGAAGAAGAGAAACGACAACGATTGCTATACCTATGTAGAGGATAAAGGGTAAGAGTAAAAAATGCCAGAATTTATCAAATGCAATAAGGTAGAGAAGTATTTTTCCTGCAAGTACTATTGGAAATAGGCATAACGAAAAAACAAGAAATGCAATGATTGGAATAAAAATAGATTTTATTGATCCTGAAGATTTTTTTGTTTTATCTTTTGGTTTTGTCATAATAAAATATAACTTTTTGATGGTAATAAATTTATTTGAAAAAGAGGTGATTTTTATAGTTCAATTTCTTTATATTCATCAAAAGCTGAATCCATATAATAAATATAATCATTAACATCTTCAGTTTCTATTAATTTCTCCATAGCTTGTTTCTGATATATGGTTGCGTTTTCAAAATGCTGTTGGTTTTCACTAGAGAGATTCGTCCCTAGATATTGTTCATATTGATGAAACACTATTTGCGTTAATAGAAATGAATAATCTACTTTGTAGCTATCTGTCATTATTTCGCTTTCAATAAACATTTGAGATTTACTACCACGGTCACAATCAACAAAATAAGGAAAGACCTCGTCGGTATCTATCCACAGCCAACGTTCTTCTCCCTTCATATATGGAAAAATATAGTCAGTTTTCGTATCATCCTCATCTTCAGGGAAACAGATTCTATTAATGATTTGTCTTTTGGTCTCATATGGAGTTTTTCCTTTTGTTGAATCAAGAAGAACCCATCCATACCCTGGAGTGTAGTATTCCACCATGTAATGCATCTGCGTCCAGAACCCTTGATCGTTATGTGCTAGAAGTACTCGTGCAGGTATGTTTTGTGATCTAAAAAAAGCACATGCCAAATGTGATCTTCCAACGTTTTCACCGTTAATAAATAAAGTTGTTCTGGCATCTTGAGATAAAAAGATGCCGAATCTTAATTGTATGAGAAATAAGAAGAATCGATGTTGTTTAATAAAGGGTGCGACTCTTCCAGCAAATCGCATCATATCGTTTTTAATTCCTCGTAATTGTCGTGCCTTAAATCTGATGAGAATGCTATTTTTTTGGACGACTTCTGTTGCTGACAGCCATAGTTTTGTTTCTTCGGGGAGTTTTAATCGCCGTGGGAATTTTTGTTCTTCAGGAATATCTGAGAAATCATGGTTTTTTACAAGAACCCAACATGAAAAATGAATGAGAACAGACTCATTTTCTGTCATAGGACCTATTGCGAAATTGATGAGTTTGTTTAGACCATCAGAATCATCTTCGATTTGATAATGTGAGATATTTGCAGTTGTATCATTATATATTTCTAGATAGATTGGTACCTGATATCCATAATCTGGTGGAAAGACAAATCGTATATGAAATTCATCGACATCATCTGACGCATTTACATAAAGATAATGTTCACCTCGAAGTAAATGAAGTTCTTTTTCATCACTTACTGTTTGAACATCTTTGATTTCTATTTCTTCTTTTTCTGAAGAAATATACGTGTCACTGCTTAAAGCATGAGATGCTGTTGATAAAATAAATAGGAAAACGATTCCGAATGCAATAATTTTTTTTAGATTAGACCTTGTATTATCTGAGTTCATTTGATATATACCAATTAATATAATTATTGTCGTAAGTATATATAACTTTTGTAATAAGATTTGGATGATAATTGTATCAAAAGATAAGAAACATATGTCCTGTCCTAACACAAGATACTTACTCTAAAGTCCCAAATCTTAGGTAATATGGGCCATTCCTTCTTTTTCATTTTCTGAGAGTACGGGAATAAAAC
>JAUWCF010000001.1 GCA_030609445.1 Thermoplasmatota archaeon
ATCACGTAATAAGAAACCGTTGGCCAGCTATCAAATGCGTTTGATTTATCCATTGTAAATTGACGGATCATATCTCTAAACATTCTAAGCGACCAAAATCCAAGAGAATCTCTTGGATAGATGAGTTCTCCTTGATTCCGCTCAATACATCCATCATGGGTCCAAGGGCCAATAATAAGCTTAGATTTCCCTAGCGCTCCAGAGCCACCCAGATGTTGATATCCTTGATATCCATCAGTTGCGCCTTGGAGAAAGATGTCATACCATCCACCAAGATGAACAGCAGGAACATTAACATCTTGCCAGTTATCATCAAGTGAAACATTTGTCCAAAAATCAAGTGTGTAATTTTCATTTGCTAAGAGTTCTTCTAAAATATATGTACTTCCTTGACCTGAGAGCCATCCTTCGACAAGTCCTTTTCGGAATTGGCCACCTTGAAAGACTGCATGTTTATGAAGATTAGGTGTTGCAACCATAATAAATTGGCATGCAAGATTAGGCGGGTTTGCACCAGCCATAAAATATTGATTAATTCCTAATGCAGAAGGACCTGCTGTTGCAATTTTCCCATTTGACCAGCTTTGATTTGCAATCCATGCTAATGTATCAGGTCCATCGGTATGGGAATTTTGAAATAATGTGTCAATGCCTTCTGATGCGTGTCGTCCTCTCATATCTTGAATAACTGTTGGCCAACCAAAAAGTGAAAATAAAGATCCAAGAATTGATAAAGCATCTTTGTCGTATGGAGTTCGAATTAATATAGTTCCATGAGGTGCAGGTCGTAATAGTAAATCATATGCATCTGTTGCAAGATGTATTCCATCACGCATTTCTATCATGTATGTTTTTCCAAAAATTGAACCAGGAGATGATGAGCTATCATCTAAATCCTTTTTTATCAAACAAGGCGTTGTATTTTTTATATTAATTTGTTCGGAGTTTACACTAATAGTTGACATAATAACTGAAAAAAATAATAAAAAAACAACAGTTCCAACAATCATTTTTCTTTTCATTTGATCCTTCCTTAAACAAATAATAACCAGTAACAAGATATAAATATTCTTGTTGGAGATATATAATTACCCACATCTCATTTTTAGTACCATTATTTATATACAATATTTCTTTACGGCTAATTAGGCTCTATTGCAGGGGTAGCCAAGCCAGGTCAACGGCGATAGACTCAAGATCTATTCCTGTAGAGGTTCGAGCGTTCGAATCGCTCCCCCTGCACTTTTTATGATGTTTTGATATTTTTTATACTTCAAATTCCTTACTTTCAAGGAAAAAAGCAATGTATTTATTGTGGAAATGAAACAAAGAGCATCAGTCGAATTGGATATTATTCAGTATAAAATAATGAAATCAATATCTAAGATCCTTTCTTGTAGATACTATCATGATGATCAAACTCTTCAAAAATGATAGTGTCATCTTCAATCCTAAAAATAAGTACGAAGCTACCAATATGAACTCTTTTGAAATTGCTTAAATTTCCTCTAAGGTTCTTGAAACGTTCAATAGTAGTATTATCGCAGGAAGCAATTTGATAAATTTTCTTTTCCACAGAGGAGTAAGTTGTTTTTATCTTCCCTTTTGAGCATCATCAACTTCTTTTCCAGTACATCAGAGATTACGATATTAAAGTTCATAAATCATCAAACCATCTCTTCAGCTCTGCATGATTCATTGGTTTGGAATATGATTTTTTTTCTATGTTTTTAAGTTTCCTAATGAATTCTTTTTTCAGAGGAAGTTCATCTACAGGATGCCAATCAATTTTCTCACAAAATTTTCCTTCCTCTTTCGTTATATTTCCTGTTTTCATATATTTAACAAATATGTATCTCTTTAGCACTTCTTCTCTACCAATTTCTGACCAACTCACCCAAGGAAATCTTTCTAGTCTTTCTTTAAATGGTTTTTCTACTGAAACAGTAATGCATGCCATTTATAGTTCACCTCTTGCATGCAATTTTTCTAGTATTTCCAGTTTCTTTTTTAAACCTTCCTTGAATACTTCAGGCCAGTTTATATCTGGTCTAGAATCAAGTTTTTTCTTAAGATCAGCAGGTACTGAAAAGGTCATTCTTACCATTTACATAACTCCATGTAATTGCATAAATATATGTATATACATGATTATATTTAAAGGTTTTGTTTATGGCGTTGATCCTGATGGATATATTCATGTTTTTTTTATTTGAATCAGTCCTATAAAAAACAAAGAAGTTTTACCGAAAATTAATAAGATATAATTTGGATGCCTTTTATATGATTCAAGCGTTCCTATTGGTATTTATTCCACTGTTTATTATAGTCAATCCTTCATCAACTTTAGCACTTTTTTCAGTTATCACAAGCAAGGCATCAAAAAAAGAACGAATAAAAACTGCTCGTACTGCAGCTATATATGCTTCTGTTCTTTTGATTATTTTTGCTATTGCTGGCTCAAGCATTCTAGCTTATCTTGGAATTGAAATCTATGCATTAAGAATTGCTGGAGGAATTCTTTTAGGATTTGTCGGACTTGATATGCTAAGAAGCGGTGAGCAATTCGGAGAAAGTCGTCCCGATAAAAAACAAAAATCACCATCTGAGATGGCGCTAGTTCCACTTGCATTACCCTCTCTTTCAGGACCTGGTGCAATAACAGTTACTATTGTTAGTATGCAAAACCCTGAAATTCCATGGTGGATGGTGATACTTGCAATTCTTCTAACTATGGTCATTACTTTTGTAATCTTTATGGGATCTGTCGTTGTGATCAGAGTACTTGGAAAAAAAGGCATGGATGCATTTACAAGAATCATGGGTCTTTTGACAGTTTCAATTGCTGTTCAGTTCGCACTTACCGGGTTTGCTGAATGGGTTACAACACTACAGATATGAATCACTTGAGTGTTTCGTAGTGAAAACTTTAATGAATCCTGGCTTTATTTTGTTTTTTAATGGACTATGATTTAATAATTATTCGATATGGTGAATTATCCTTAAAAAGTGATTATGTTCGAAATAAATTTGAATTAAAACTAGTCGACAACATAAAAAATGCATTTAAATTAAATAATTTAAACTGTGAACTTAGAAGAGAACGTGGGCGAATTTATCTTTATAGTGATGAAATTTCTCAGAGTATTGAAATTTTGAAAAGAATTTTTGGAATAACTTCTTTTAGCCCCGCTATCGAAACAACGTCTGATACTGCGGATATGATTACCCTTGCATTGAATTTTTGTCAAAAAACATTAAACAAAGAAAAAAGCTTTGCTCTTAGGGTCACAAGAACAGGTGAACATGATTTTTCCAGTCAAGATGTCGCAGTAAAACTTGGGAATGTAATTGTTGATGCAACAAAAGCAGGCGTTGATCTTTCTAATCCTGATTTTGAATTATTTATTGAAATACGAGATGATAACGCGTTTTTTTTCACAGAAAAAATCCGTGGAACTGGAGGTCTTCCTTTAGGAACGCAGGGAAAAGTCCTTGCATTAGTTGATACGCCACGATCTGTTTTAGCTGCTTGGTATCTCATGCGCAGAGGATGTGATATATTATTTTTAAAAACAAATAATCAAATTGTAGATACGTTGCATTCGTTTATTACAAATTGGTATGCAGAATCAGATATAATTGAGTGTGACCCAAAAGAAAAGAATCTGTATGAAACTGTAAATAAAATTGCTTCTGAAAGATCGTGTGATGCTTTTGTGACAGGACATACTATTTATGTTACTTCCCAAGATATATTATCTGATATTAAGCAATTTAAAAAACACACTAACCTTCCGATTTTACATCCTTTGATTGCAATGGATTTTGATGAAATAGATAAAAAATGTATGGAGTTGGGAATTTTAGAATGAATATTGTAGTTCTTGGTGCAGGTGCCATAGGATCACTATTTGGAGCTTTGCTTTCTAAAAAAAATAATGTAATACTTATTGGTAGAACGTCTCATGTAAACGCTATTAATAAAAATGGTTTGTCTATTGATGGGAAGACTCAGTTGAATGTGAATGTTTCTGCTGTGGATTCTGTTAATTCTATGCCGTTTTCTGTTGATCTTTTAATTGTTATTGTTAAGTCATATGATACTAAATCGGCTATTGATCAAGCAAAACAAATCATACATGACCGGACTGTTGTTTTATCTCTTCAGAACGGCTTAGACAATATTAAGGCAATCGAGCATGTTGTTGAACGTAGGCAAATAATTGCTGGTGTGACTACGCATGGTGCTTTTTTTTCTAAGCCTGGTTGTATTAAACATACTGGTGTTGGAAAAACCGTTTTGGGGGAATTAGATGGTGAAAGTTCAGAGCGTATAAAAAATATTGGAAATATTTTTAACTTGGCAGAAATTGAGACGGTTGTTAGTAAAAATATCATAAAAGAAATATGGATTAAAGCAGTAATAAACTCCTGTATTAATCCATTAACTGCTTTTTTTGGATGCAGAAATGGCCATCTTTTAGAAAATCCCATACTTGAAAAAATTGTAGAAAATGTTTGTGAAGAGTCTACTAGTGTTGCGAATGCTTATGGAATAAAACTATCGTATCAGGATATGGTTAACAAGACAAAAGAAGTCATACGAGAAACATCTGAAAATTATTCTTCGATGCTTCAAAGCGTAAGAAAAGGGAAAAAAACAGAGATCGATTCAATAAATGGTGCACTTGTTAACATTGGTAGAACCTATAGTATTGATGTGCCCTTGAATGAAATTTTGGTGCCTCTTGTAAAAACTTTTTCTGAACAATAGCTTTTTAGTTACAATAAATAAATTATTATAATTTTAAAATTAGCCGATAATTTTATATAAAGATATAACCATATTATTAATATCAATGGGAGACAAATACAAATGTACCTGAGATACAAACAAAAATTGATAATAGGAATAACATTGTTAGTAGTCGTTTGTCTTGTTATATCTAGCATTTTCGTTTATTATAATTTTTTTGACAAAGAAGAAGAAACTGTCGAACAAGAACCTGTCGATGTAGGTGAATATGATCTTAATGCTATTAGCCCCTATACAAATCAAGGGCTAACCTTGGAAATTTATAGAATACGTCATAGAGGGCTTTTGGATACAATAATGCAACGTGGAAATGCGTGGAAGACCAAACCAAGTTTTTATTTTATAACAAACATCGACGATCAAGAATATATAAGTAAAGATATCTGGTCTCGAAAAGGAACAACTGAAACTCTATTTAACACATGGGATACAATCTTTAAAGAAAATAAAGTGCAGCGTGATGCAGATGAAGAACAAGAAAAGTCAGAAATTACCATATCTATCCTAGAGCGTACAAGTATCGGAATTCTTGGACTTCGATCACAAGATAATGAGATGGATAGTATTTCTTTCACATATGATTACCGAACGGGGAGATGGGATGGAGATGATTCATTTAATGACAGTGATGGATATGGTCATTATCTAGGGGAGACATTTGAGATGTGGTTTAACGTATATCAGGTTGATTATGATCTTGATGGAATTCCTTATTGGACTGAAGTAAACATACTGAAAACAGACCCTAAGAAAGATGATTCCAAACTTGATCCTGATGGGGATGGAATACCAACGACATGGGAATGGAAATGGGGATATGATCCAAATGTTTATGATAATCATTCAATCCTTGATCCTGATAAAGATGGTCTTGAAAACACTGAAGAATATCTTATGGAAAAGTGGTTTGCAAATCCATTTTCTCAAGATATTTACGTCGAAGTAGATAATACTGAGGGGGCTGGATTATTACACCCAGCACATGTATTGTGGGAGGAATCTAAACAAATCATGATTGAACGATTTGCTCAACATGGAATTAACCTGTATGTCGATGACGGATGGCCAGATGGACCGGTAAATGGTGGCGGAGAACTCCTCACTCATTATGATAGAATTTCACAGGATTCAGGTATGATGCTGCAGTTCTATAGACATCATTTTCCAGAGGAGCGGAGGGGAATATTCAGATATTTACTAATATGTCATAGTGCAGGATTTTGCCATCCTTCAGAATTTAACGTATATGATACAATGGCTGTGGGTAACAGCTATGAAAGAAACATCAAAAGTAGGGGGGCATTCACGCCAAGAACTATGCGAATGATGCTTGCTTCATGCATTTTGCACGAACTTGGGCACTCTCTTGGTATTGGTCCGTGGAATGTACCTGGAAACGACAATATTTCATTTATTGAAAGCAGAGACGCTGAAAGAGAATATCTTGAAAAACATGGCAACTACAAGAGCGTCATGAATTATTACTATATTTATGATAAGACAATAGTTGATTATTCAGATGGAAGCAATGGCGATGGAGATTTCAACGATTATGGATTCTTTGATTTAACATTCTTCCAACAGAATGCAAAGGTTGTTGAAGATCCAGGATTTGAACTTCCTGGTGTGGAAGAAATCGGTCTTGTTAAAGCTATGATTTTACAATCAAAGATGCGACATATCTTTCCACTCTGATAAAACTGCATCATCAAATACATATTTTCCTGGAAATCTTTTGGGAAATAGTGATGTTTCTTCTGTTTTTTAGTATTTTTACTATTATTGCCCACCTTAGAAACATCTTAATAATCTTTTCAATTATCAGGTGAATATAGAGGATATTTATGAAAATATTTGTAACAAGAAAAATACCGCAACCTGGACTTGATCTACTTCAAAGAGAACTTGAGTTAGAGATAAATCCCGAAAATAGAGTCCTTACAAAAGAAGAAATAATTAAAGGAATGCAAGGAAAGGATGGACTCTTATGTCTTTTAACTGATTCGGTAGATAAAGATGTGATTTATTCTGAATCCAAACTAAAGATGATAGCAAGCTATGCAGTTGGTTATGACAATATCGATGTATTCGCAGCGACAAAACGAGGCATACCCGTAAGCAATACACCTGGTATTTTAACAGATGCTACAGCAGAGATGGCATGGGCATTACTTTTTTCAGTTACTAGACGTATTGCTGAAGGGGATACTTTTACACGAGCTGGGCGATTTGAGGGCTGGGATCCTATGCTTATGCATGGGCAAGACATTTCAAATAAAACACTGGGGATCATTGGTGCGGGAAGAATAGGCACCTCGTTTGCTTTAAAAAGTAAAGGATTCAGCATGGATATTTTATATGTTGATGATAAGGTAAATAAGATATTAGAACAAAAGTTAAAAGCAAAAAAAGTAGATTTTTATGAACTTTTAAAAGCATCTGATTTTGTTTCTCTTCATGTCTCATTAAATAAAGAAACGCATCATTTGATTGGTGAAAAAGAGCTTAAAATGATGAAGAAAACAGCGGTTCTAATTAATACATCACGAGGGCCAGTAATTGATGAGCAGGCACTTGTGAAAGCGTTAAAAGAGAGATGGATTTTTGGAGCAGGACTTGATGTCTACGAATATGAGCCAGATATTAGTGAAGAACTCAAAAAACTTGATAACGTTATCCTTCAACCTCACTCAGCTTCAGCGACAATTGAGACTCGTACGAAAATGGCAATAATGGCTGCTGAAAATATGGTTGCAGGACTCAAAGGTGAGATCCCACCTAACTGTGTAAATAAAGAAGTATTTCAAAAGAGACCTATAAGGTAAACACCCAGATCTCTGGTTCATTTGGAATTTCTTCTTTTTCAATGTCTATTTCGTTTCCAACTTTTAAGATTTTATACGTATTTTTTTCCAAAAACTCATCAATACCAGCAATGGGTAGTGAGAGCCCCTCTATCTTGTAGTGCATGGGTATGGTAATTTTTGGCTGTATTGTATGTATTACGTTCCAAGCTTGATCTGAATCTATCGTATAAGTACCACCTATCGGTATAAATAAAATGTCTACTTCTCCGATTTGTTGAACTGTTTTTTCGTCGAGTTCATGACCTAAATCGCCAAGATGACAAAAGGTTATATCACCAGAGACAAACTTAAATATTATATTTTTACCTCGTTTATCTCCATGGCATTCATCATGAAATGATTCATAGCCATTTATTTGAATATTTGAAATGGTTCTTTTCCGTCCGTCGGTAACGATCTTAGAGCTATATTTTTCCACTGATTTTACTTTGTTATGATCGTAATGATCATGTGATACTAGAATAATATCTCCTAAGGCTGTTGGTGCAGGAATACCTACTGATTTTCCATCATGTGGATCGGTTACGAGTGTTACATCGTTTGTGATTTCAAAGCATGAATGACCATGCCATCGTATTTGAAGCAATTTTTCTACCTCCTCCCCAAAAAATTTACAAAAATGAAAGGTATATTCAATTTAAAAACGTTATGGCCGCAGACGGCCGAACTTAATGTAATCAATCTTTTCCCCATCGATTCTTGCAAATACTATTTCTTTATTGACAGAATGAGCAAGTCGTACGGCTCTACTCATTTCTGCCCAGATACTTTTAAAATCTTTATCGACAACATGAACGAGATATTCAGCATGTGTTTTGTCCGGTTGTTTTGTATATGCCCGGAAGTGAACACCGAATTTAAACCCAGTTTTTACGATGAGACCACTTTTTTTCAAATCAGAAAAAACAAGTAATCTGGATTTGATGTCTGGCTGGAGTTTATGAATAATTTTTTTATACTCTTTATGGGAAAGTTTTTTACTTTGTGTTGAAAAAATATCGATCACTTTTTTTTCTAAAAGATATAATCCTTCTACAAGTGAAAGCTGGAGGCCATCTCCGAAAGGTTTACCGAAAAACTCTTTTTGAAACAAGGATTTGGCAAGTTTATTGTCAAAAAGTACAATACGATTTTTAAGAAGAATGCTGTGTCCCTTAGGATAATCATGTTCAGAGACATCTCCTTTCATATCTTGCAGTGATACACGATAGTAAGTGAGGTCCCCTTCTTCATCAACAATTGCAAACCATAATTCTCCATTTTTCTTTGTAATATCTTGTATTAAGTTTTTTGTCTCTTTTAGATCCAAAATGTCTCTTTCTGAAAATGCAGAGATAAAACATTGTCTTTCTCTTTCATCTTTTTTTTGTTTAAAGAGATAGAATGTGGTTTGTTTTTTTTCATCACAGTGCTTTAGTGCAAGTCCTCTGTTTCTTAGATCCTTGAATATGAGATATTTGATTTCAAATTCAGGGATTTTTTGTGCGGCAAAATTTACAAGAGTTTGAAAATCTAACTCTGTTTTTTTTTCAAATATTCTAATTTTATTTTCACCAAGAAGAAAAACTCCTTCAAGTAGATCTAGTTTAGCTTGGCCTTTTGAATTTAACGTACCAAAATGGCTTCTGCTGTAAAGTCGTCCAGAATCTTTTTGTTTTTTTACAATTATTTGACTGCCGACGAGTTCTCCAAAGATTTGCATTAGAAAGGGTAAATTAAACTTCTTATTTGTTTTTTTTGTAATAATACATGCTAAACAGGCGTTTATATCTGAAAACTTTGCAGAGATGTTTTAAAGGAAATTATTCCCTTTTCTATTCTTCTATATTAACAGTGCATTTATCTAATTTTAACAATATTTTTAAGTTCTGATAAATCTTTTTTAACATTTTCATATTCTTTTAGTTTTTCATGTTCAAAGTCGTTTATTATTTTAGATAATTGCATTGAAGGTTTGTAGATATGGACTGGTCTGCCTTTTCCTTTACTTTTAAGATCTCGCTTTTTTATCCATCCTCTTCGTCTGAGTTCTTGCATGGCAATACTGACTTCAGGTTGCCTGAGATCTGCTGCATGTTCAATATCTGCGGAGCGGCATTCATCAACTTGATAAATATAAAGTAATGTTTTTGCAAGATTTTTCGGCATCCCTAAATTTGTGAATATTCCAACAGCTTTATAGTCTTTTTCGTCTAATATGTTTATATTTTTTTGTTTCACAATATTCCATCTCCAAATATTGTATAACAGCTACTTGCTTAAAAATATGACCTTTTGATATAATATTCTCATGAATCAGTACTTCGGAATGTAAGATTTTATTGACCGTTTCTACAAAATTATGATGTTCCTCATAAGGAGAATATGTTTACCATTCATCTTCAAATTGTACAATTTCTGCCTCTTTTACAGCTACCTTCCGAAGTACTGTGAATAGAAAACATATTTTCTTGATATTTTACTTTTACTCCAAGACGTCTGCTTATAAACTCTATGATCTTGGTGGCGGTAGTTTACAGTACTATGTGTATGCTTCTTTCCATCGTTCTTCGTGTTTCTTATTTTTATCTTTTCTGGGTCTCTCTACGAGTTTGTCTATTTCTTTGATTACTGAGTCATATTTTTTATTCAATCTTTAGCGCCCTCTCAATTTATCATGCTAAATAATAGCATGTTACACTCTATCATCCATTATATTTAAACCTATTCTGTCAAACTGCCAAAATGAAAAAAACATGGAGTTCTAGATAATGTATCTGTTCCATATTAACAAAAAATCTTTTTCCTAACGGTATTATTTGTTGACAAGTTCATTGTTAATCTTTATTTTTGTAATAATTCTTTATGCTCTTAGGGATTTCATCTTCAGAGAAATACTTTGGTTGTTTTCTATAATAATCATCGATTTTTACTTGCTTTAATTTCTTAGAAGAAGTAGTATGCTTTGGTTTTTTTGAAGATGCTGCACTGATAAGAATCCCTAGTCCTACACCGCCAATGCTACCAACAATTGTAAAAAATACGAAAAATCCAAAATATTTAGTGACGCTTCGATCCCATGGCGAGATACTAATTTTAGGTGGAACGCCTATATATCGTGATGACTGCCCGCTACAAGTGCTTGTGTAACCGAGTGCCCCAGCAATAATGCCACTATATTTGTAATATACCATTGCGATATCTTCTGATGATTCATTCACAAGGCTTTCGGCATATTCATAGTAACTTACAGCAAGAACTGGTTCGACACCACGATTTCTGCTTTCAGCAATACTTGCACTTGCTCTCTCTTTCGCTCTTTTGATTTTATCATCATCGATACCATTATGGGTTTCAAGTGCCAGATTTGCCTTTACAAGAGCTTCTAAGGCTTCAAAAAATGCAGCAGCCGAATACCCATTTTCTTTATCCGTTCTTGCAAGTTCTAACAAACCTTCAGCATCAGAAAGATAACTTGATGATTGCCCCATCTCCTCTAAAATAACACCTGAATAGACGACAGATTGTTGCGCATCTTCAATGTATTCTCCTGCAAGTGTAGTTAGCTCATCAGCAGTGATATCTCCGGTATCATTAAAATAAATAGATATTCCAAGCCACCATTCAATGCTCTCACTTCTCTGCATCGCATAGGAAATCTTATACAATGCCGTTAAATAATCACCTCTTTGATAGCTAGATTCTGCATCTGAAAGATAAGAGTCTGCATCAGAGGCACGTTTTTGACCAGCACCAACACACTGCAATGAAATTGTTCCATTTACTTCTGCGTTTTTTGCAAGACTGCTTTTATTGCTGTGATATTCTTTTACTTCGTTGAGAATTGAGTTTACATAATCTTGTTTGCTGTCTACACTAAAATAATTGCAGGCATATGTTACAAAATGTGAATCAATAAGTGATTGGAATGACTTGCTGGTGCTTGTGTAATAGACTTCTTGTTCGTACCAGTTTTCAGAATCTATCAATCGTTCATGTGCATTGTTGAGGAAATCAGTGACTTGATTTTTGTAATAATCCGGCCAGCGGTTTGGGATTGTTGAATTATCGAAGGAATCACTCGCATTTTTATATGATGTTCTCGCATTTTCTAAGAGATTGGTTGCTAGTGGTTTCATGGAGTTGATATAGTCCTCTGTTGTGATGCTTTCGTTTGATTCAGATGTGGGAAACTCCCATCCTGTGAAATACAAAATAGCTTCGTTTATGTCTTCCACTTCAACTGCTTCTATCCCATAGTTTTCTAATGCATATTCTGCAACATTTTTTATGACTGATTTCGAAATGGTTTGCGTCCAGCCATTTTCTGTTGTTATTTCTGTCACCATATCCATGTAGGTCATCTGGCCTTTTGGAAGTAGAAATCGTGTTGCACCAGCAGAATATGCCGCATCTATCTTTTGAAGAATCCCTCCGATTGGACCAATGCTTCCATCTGGATTTATCATACCTGTCATCACGGTTTTATTATCCATCGTCCAATTTTCAAGAAGCGATACAACCGCAGCAGTCATTATACCACCTGCTGAGGGGCCTCCTATTATTGGAGCAGTGGTTCGTACGACAAAGAAGAAGTCGTATTCATCAGGATTTATATTGCATCGATCATCGTTTTTAACCAGAGCACTAGCCACTTTTACAGAAAGCCGTGCAGAACCCTGCATATCAATCTGTGTGAGCGGGAGCGTATCGACAAAAACTCTTCCGCGTCCATTGCTTTGTAGTGTTACCGTTATTGTGGAGATAACGCCGACATACCCGTTATCTGTTTCAGCAACTGCTGGTGCATAAACAGTTATGTTACGATATGTAAGAAATATACTCTCTTCATAGACCTCTCCAGGTTCTATGGCTAATGAAAATTGTAGAAATGAAGAGCAGATAATGAAAAAACCTAGTATTACCATTAAGAGCTTTCTTAACATATATTCTTTCTCCTTGTAACTTTGGTGAATGGAAGCTTACCTACTAAAAACTTACTAAGTACTTCAAAAAAATCAATCGATAAGTTATTAACTTCTCTTTAATATTTTTGATCAATTGTTTATTAATAATTCTTGCATGGCTACCCCGATATTCTTAAGTAGGACAATAAGATACCCATCCACATTTACAACCGTTACAGCAACCAAAAATAGATAGAAAATGATGGAGGTAAAAATAAATGGTTCAACTACACGAAATGATCTTAAGAGATGCCCATCAGTCTATGCTTGCTACTAGAATGCGAACAGAAGACATGCTTCCTATTGCAGATAAAATCGATTCAGTAGGGTTCTTTTCTCTTGAAGTCTGGGGTGGTGCTACATTTGATGTTTCAATTCGATATCTAAATCAAGATCCTTGGGAGCGGATACGCCAGTTAAAAAAAGCAATGCCTAACACGCCAATGCAAATGCTCGAACGTGCTATGAATACGGTTGCCTATTGGAATTTCCCTGATGATGTCGTCAAAAAATTTATCTATCTTGCAAAGAAAAACGGTGTTGACTACTTTCGGATTTTTGATGCGTTAAATGATCTTCGAAATATGGAGACGCCAATGAAAGCAGTAAGAGAAAACGGAGGTCATGTACAGGCATGTCTTAGCTATACGATTTCTCCAGTACATACGGTTGATTATTTTGTCGATAAATTCAAAGAACTCGAAAAAATAGGTGCAGATTCCCTGTGTATCAAAGATATGGCAGGTATGATTTCGCCACAGCGTGTTTACGATATTGTAAAAGGAGTTAAAGATGCTGGAATAAAACTACCCATTGATCTTCACTCTCATTGCACCAGTGGTATGACAGGAATGGCGTATCAAAGAGCTGTAGAAGCAGGAATTGATATACTTGATACAGCTATGTCACCGATATCTGGTGGAACCGCAGCACCTGCTACAGAAAGTGTTGTTGCGGCACTGAAGGGAACTAAATGGGATACCGGGTATGATTTAGAACTTCTTATTGAGATCCGAAAATATTTCCTTAAAATATGGGATAAATACCGGCATCTCCACCGATTTAACGCATTAAAGGTTGATCCTAGTGTAACACTTCATCAAGTTCCTGGCGGGATGCTTTCAAATCTCATTTTCCAACATGAAGAACAAGGTGCACATGATAAGTATCGAGATATTCTTGATGAAACAGCAAGAGTACGAGAAGAATTAGGATATCCGCCACTAGTTACACCAACTAGTCAAGTAGTTGGTGTTCAGGCAGTAATGAATGTTCTTCACGGTAGATATAAGGTTGTGACAAAAGAAACTAAAGATTACTGTAGAGGAATGTACGGAAAACCACCAGCACCTATAAAACCTGAGATCATGAAAAAAGTACTTGGTCCTAGATGGAAAGATGAAGTAATTGATTGCAGACCATCTGATCTTCTTAAGCCAATGTGGGAGAAACGTAAATCTGAACTTAAAGAACATGATATAAAAATGACTGAAGAAAACATCATGATTTATACACTCTTTCCTCAGGTTGGTTTGAAGTTTTTAAAAGGTCAAGCAAAACCAGAGTTTACTTCAGAGAGATTACCTCTTCCAATTGATCATGAACTTACCCGAGTAATGGTAAAACAATCGTTTCCTGAGACAAAACAGATATGGCTTGAAACAGTACCACCTGATCAGAGATCTGGCCCGGCTCAGATACCAACTGAGTTTGAGGTAGAGGTTGATGGAGAGCCTTTTGAAGTAAAAGTAAATCCAACAGGTGGCTTTCTTGTCGCTGGAGCAGGAGCTGCGACAGCTCCTGAGAAACCTAAAGATGTTGAAGGCGGGGTAAAATCAAGTATGCAAGGCACTATTCTTTCCGTTGAAGTCAAAAAAGGGGATAAGATAAAGAAAGGAGATGTTATTGCAACAGTTGAAGCAATGAAGATGGAACAAGAAATTAAATCTGAGATTTCTGGTGAAGTTAAAGATATTTTTGTCGCTGAGGGAGATCCTGTTGTAAGTGGGGATCTTCTCATTCAGGTTCTCTAAACTGACAATTGGGGTATTAATCATGCTAAATAAGGTATTGATTGCTAACCGTGGCGAGATTGCTGTTCGTATCATGCGTGCATGCAAAGAACTCGGAATAAGTACTGTTGCTGTTTTTTCTGATGCTGACCAAAAAGCACTCTTTGTAAAGTATGCAGATGAAAAATACAATATTGGCCCTGGCCCTGCAAGCCAAAGCTATCTAAATAAGGAAAAAATTATTGATGTTGCATTAAAATCCAAGGCGGAAGGTGTTCATCCTGGCTATGGCTTTATGGCTGAAAATGCAGAATTTGCAGAGATGTGCCATAAAAACGGTATAGAGTTTATCGGGCCTCCGGTTTCTGCGATGAAATTGATGTGTTCAAAGATTGACTCGAAGCAATCTATGATTGAAGCAGGTGTGCATGTTGTACCAGGTGTTACTGAAGCGATAGCTGATCACGAAAAAGCAAAAGATATCGCTCATGATGTTGGTTATCCTGTTATGCTGAAAGCTTCTGCTGGTGGTGGTGGTATTGGCATTCAGATGGTTGAAGATGAAAAACAGATGGGAAAAGCACTTGAGTCAGTGCGTCAGCTTGCTAAAAACTCGTTTGGTGATGATGCTGTCTTTATTGAGAAATTCATTGAGGATCCCCGTCATATAGAGTTCCAAGTAATTGGAGATAAGAAAGGTCATATTATTCATTGTTATGAACGTGAATGTAGCGTTCAGAGGCGTCATCAGAAACTCATCGAAGAAACGCCATCATGTGCGCTTACCCCTGAGCTTCGTGAAGAAATCGGAGAGCAAGCGGTACTTGCAGCAAAAACTGCAGGATATTATAATGCTGGTACTTGTGAATTCATGTTTAAAGGCGGAAAATACTATTTCCTGGAGATGAACACAAGACTGCAGGTAGAACATCCTATTACCGAAGCTGTTACTGGTGTTGATCTTGCTCGTGAACAACTTCGCGTCGCCTCTGGATTTGAGCTGGAATATTCTCAAGAGGATATACAGCCAAGAGGACATGCGATTGAATGTCGTATTAATGCAGAAGATCCGCTTAATAATTTTATGCCTTCGCCAAGTAAGATAGTTAGGTATGCTGAGCCAAGTGGCCCTGGTGTACGAATTGATTCTGGTGTCTATCAAGGATTTACGATTCCACCGTTTTACGATTCAATGATTGCCAAACTCATTATTTGGGCAGAGGATAGACCTCGAGCGATTGAGCGGACAAAAAGGGCGCTTTGGGAGTTTCAAATCGGTGGCGTACGACACAATATTCCGTTTCATCAAGTCGTAATGGATAATCCGCAATGGATTAAGGGAAAATATGATACAAGCTTTATCCCAAGATATAACATTCTTGATCAGGTAGTACAGCATGTAAAAGAGATGAAAGCCCAGTCATCTGCGCCTAGGACTGCTGCTGCGATGGCAGCAGTGCAAGCAGTAATTATTGCTGCAAATAATTCACAGCAAACAAAATAATGTATTGATTTTATTTAGGAATATGAATGAACATACATTCAAAGAAAAAATTTTAGTTTTTTCAAAGGGTATAAATATTGATTTAATAAAAAAATTTGTCGTTTTTGATGAAATCTCCTCCACCAATATTAAGGCAAAAGAGCTTGCACAAGATGGTGAAGGAGAGGGAACCGTTGTTATTGCTCGGATACAAAAATCAGGTAGAGGTAGATTTGAGAGAGTTTGGGAGTCTCCAGATGGAGGGTTGTATCTTTCTATAATTTTAAAACCAGATGTTTCTCCTGATAAAACAACATTACTTCCATTGGTTGCGGCTCTTGCAGTATCGACAACTATTCGTAAATATGGGCTTTCTGCTGCAATTAAATGGCCAAATGATGTGAGAGTAAATAAAAAAAAGATTGCTGGGATATTGCTCGAGTCAGAAGTAATAGAAAATCAGTTATGCTATGTGATTTTAGGTATCGGAGTTAACCTAAACATTGATGTAAATCTATTTTCTAAAGAACTCAAAGATGCTGTTACATCTCTTTCGCATGAGCTTCATGTTACTGTTGATTATCATAAGTTTTTAGAAGATATGCTGTCAGCGTTAGATACATATTATACCATGTTTATTAATGGAGAGTTCGATCGTATTATCTCCGAGTGGAAGACATTGTCAGATACGCTTGATCGGCGGGTAAAGATTGTAACGTCTTCTGATGAGATCCTTGGAAACGCGTATGATGTTGATAGTTCAGGTTTTTTACTTGTTGTCACAGATTCTGGCAAGCATAAAAAAATAATGAGTGGAGACTGCTTGTATTTTAGTGAGTTATAGCTCAGTCCACATAAATGTTGGAGGGGTTCCTACAGTTATATATGTTACTTTTTTGTCTCCGGTATTTTTAGCTTGATGTTTTTGTGATGATTTATGCCAAAGAATGTCTCCTTCATGGAGGTTGTAGGATTTTTCTCCTACGGTGTATTCCATTTCTCCCTGGAGGACAAGATGTATCTCTTCGCCATTGTGTTTGAACCATCTTGATTCTGTATGGGGTTCAATTTCAGATAT
>JAUWCF010000078.1 GCA_030609445.1 Thermoplasmatota archaeon
TTGCCAATAATCTTATAATAGAGCAGGGTATTGTAACCGGTAAAATTAATATTAATAACAGCAATCTACGGAGATGTGAAACGGGCGTAATATATTCCATCTGTAAAGGTTTGGTATTGGATCAACTCTACACTATGTTGAATATAACTCCAGCTGAGGTCATTGCGGTTGGCGATGGTGTAGTGGATATCGGTATGATTAAAAAAGCAGGATTAGGAATAGCATATAATGCATCTGAACAGGTTCAAAAAAATGCTGATATTGTAACAGATGATTTGGCTGTAGTCTTAGATTACATTTAGAGATGATAATATGGATATGAAACAAGAGGAAATCACGACACTTCATGATTTAAATTTAGATAAAGAGAAACTCATGAAAAATATCTCTGATGTTGTAAACGAACGACCTGTTTCAATTATCCTTCCTATGCTTTATAGCGAAATAAAAAGCGATGCATTAGCAAATATTGTAAAGCAGTTAAATAAATGTACATATCTTAAAGAGGTCATTGTTCCTCTTGCAGCAAAAAAAGAAGAAGAATTCATTCATGTAAAACGATTTTTTAAAAAATTAGAGATCCCCAAGCTCGTTATGTGGTGTAATGGGCCAAAAATAGAAAACCTGTTGACTTCGCTAAAACCAGAGGGATTAAATCTTTCAAAATATCATGGGAAAGGACGAGATGTGTGGTTGGCTTTGGGGATAGCAAATCTTAGATCCTATGCAGTAGAACTTCATGATGCTGATATCCAGGGATATAATGAGATGATTCCGACAAAACTGCTTTATCCTCTTCTTGAACCTGAGCTTGATTTTAAATTCAACAAAGGCTACTATGCCCGAGTGAATATTAAACGAACCGTTATGTATGGTCGTGTGTTTCGTTTGTTTCTTCAGCCTCTTCTCAAATCTCTTGTTGATGTTCTTGGTTTTGAACAGGATTTCGTTCGGTTTATGCGTTCGTTTCGGTATCCAATCTCTGGGGAGTTTGCGTTGACCAGTGATCTAGCTCGTGATCTTGACATTCCTGGAGGATGGGGGATTGAAGTTGGTGTGATGGCTGAGATTTATCGAAATGTTGCAATAAAACGGATTTGTCAGACAGATCTTGGTTTTTATGAGCATAAACATCAAGAGATTGGGGATTCAGACAGAGGGCTTGTCAAAATGTCCGGGGAGATTTTTAAGACACTTCTACGTGTCTTAATAGAAGAGGACCATATACAGATCTCTCGGCCGTTTTTATTATCGCTCCGGGTGCTCTATCAGAGAAATGCGCAAGATGCTATTAGAAAATACCATGCAGATGCACATATTAATGGGATAAAATACGACCGGCATCTTGAGGAGACTATGGTGGAGAAATTCAGTCAGGAGCTGATGATCGCAGGGAATAAATATATGTTAAAGCCAGTGGGTACTCGCATGCCTGACTGGTTGAGGACTATTTCTGCGAAAAAGAGGATTAGAGAAGAGTTTTTAGAAGTTGTTTTAGAACAGAACGGGGTGTGAGCGAGTGAATCAAAAGTGGAATGAAAACCTAAGTTTAAAACCCGAAGTTGTGGAAAAATGTAAGGATATGAAACCTGTTGACATCATGGTTGGCGTGCTCTGTAAAGACGTTGAAGCAACTGTTTTAAATGTGTTGAATGTCATTAATGAAGGGTTATACAGATATTTCCCAGACTACAATAAAGCAATTGTTATCTGTGAAGGAGGATCTACCGATAAGACTGTTGAAGCGATAAGTCTTTTTCAGCCATACAATAGCATTAAAAAACTTGTCACAAACGATATCACTGACGGCGGAAAAGGTGCTGGTGTTATGACGATTTTTGAGATTGCTCATGAAGCGGAGGCAAAATCTGTTGTACTAATGGATGGTGATCTATTAAGCATTAAACCAGGATGGGTGGAGGCTATTTCAAACCCGATAGTTTATGGGAGAGCTGATCTCACGGTTCCGTATTATATCAGAGATAAAAATGATGGAGTTATAACAAATAATTTAGTATATCCTTTCACAAGGGCTTTATATGGTATTGACATTAGACAGCCAATTGCAGGTGAATATGCACTATCAAAAAACCTCTATGAGTTTTTAAGAGAACATCCTCTTTTCCCACCAGATTTTGGTATCGATATTTTTATTTTGACGGTTGCTGCTGCAGAAGGAATGTATGTAAAAGAAGGTTTATTCTCTCTAAAAATACATGAATCAACAACGCGTTATCTTGAGCCTGAGAAGTTTCTTATTCCAATGTTTAGAAAAGTTACAGGAAGTATGTTTGAAATTGCAAGCTATTATGAGGATCATTGGAAAAATAAGTCATATGAATATTTTAAAAGTAAGTTTCATAGAGAATGCTTCAGTCAAAAACCAATTCCGGTGAAGATAGATATTGAAAATATGCGAAAATCGTTCAAGGATGAATTTGTGTCTTCAAAAGATGTTATGGCCCATTACCTTCCAAAAGAGATTATAGATGATTTAGAAAGTATTGTTGAAAAAGATATACCTTTTGATTCTGAATTATGGACCGAAGTTGTTTATAATTATGCAGCAGCCTATAAAAAGGCAGAAAGGGAACCAGATAAGTATCTTCTTCTAGATTCTCTTAAAACGCTGTGGATTGGCAGATTTGTGAGTTATGCAGAAGAAACAAAGGATATGGATATTAATGAGGCAGAGAAGATACTGCAAAAACAAGCTGAGGTTTTTGAGGCGAAAATTAATTATTTACGTTCTATCTATTAACATATTTTTATAAAATGCAGCCCCTCTCCAAAAACTATTTATATGATACATGCATACATGGCTATTGGTAACACGAACCAATTTACCACAATTAGGGATGTAATGGATGCGAAAAATAGTGAAAAAAGAACAAAATGAAGTACCCGATGACATACCAATTATTTGGGTAAATATCATTTAACATCTTTTTGTTGTGCAAGAAATCGAGCACGCTGTCCAACAACAAAAAGTTTAGCAATAAAAGTTATCTCGTTTACTTCTTCCTTGCTTGATACTTGACCAACAATCAACATAATTATCAATAGTTATTTTTAGCTTATCTGTTAATAAAGACTTGTTGTACAACTGTTACCCACCCTCTTTACACATGTTACCAAAAAAAATTACATCCAAGCATCAAGGCCAGTTTGCTCAGTAGACTGCATATCAGAAAGCCCAAATGCACCCTGAATATAATTCTCAATCATCTTCTTATACCAACCAAGATCAATCTCGCTAGGGTCCTTTAACAAATCAACAGGATACATATAATCAATAGGCTTCACACCACTCTTAGAGGGCTTTGCAATACCCGGAAGCGGTTTTTTTGTCACAACAAATCGCAGCTTAATACGAGTCTTTATCGGACGTCCAAGCAGTTTCTCAAGTGCTAACGCACGTTTACCAAAAGTAGATATGGATCCATCTTGATTTGTTTTGTATCTTTTTGCAGGCTGAACCGATTGAATAAGTGTTAGATCATCGAGATCTACTTTTGTAAGATCAATCTTTGAAATGATCTCTTTAGTGTTATTCTGTATACTTTCTTTAACTTTTTTTCGTGCAGCATCCTCATCATCCCAGACTAGATTTTCTTTTAGGGCATTCATCATAATCTCATTAAGGGCCTTTCGTGCAATGTTTGCCTTATCAGAACCCTTAAAATTATTTCCTTTGGTATTCATCACAATTTTACCATCTTTACTATCAAAAATAAGATAATTTTTATGTTTTACAAAAATCATGGCATCATGTTCTTCAGGTTCTAACTCAAAATCAGGATAATTAAGTTCTTTCTGCCATTTTTTATTACATTCATCTATTGCCGATAGAGCTTTATCGGGTTTTGTAAGCCATGTGCCTTCATTTCCTTCTGTTTTCAATTCTAACAACTTCGAGAAATCTGGAATGTTTGCTGCAGATCGTGAACAACCTAAATAGATTCCGTCGGTATTATGCGCAGGAATTAAACCATTTGCACAAACAAAATTATTATTTTCCTGAACAGAAACATCGTAGACATATCCATCTTTAGGTTTAATTTCCCTAATTGTTTTTGGTAATAAGCCAGTAAGATCTTTGTAATCCGTTGAATTTAAGTTGTACTGAACAATTCTTAAACAATATGCTGATTTATCTTTTCTGAAGCTCAACGAAGGAAAACCATAATTTAAATTAATAGCAATAAGAGATAGACCTTCGGCAAGTTTTTTGCTTTTTGTTGTAAACTCTAGCAATGGTTTTATTCTATGTTTGGTAGCATAGTATCCATCTCCTTTGATATACTCATCTAAAAATGCCTTTTGAACTTTTTTTGTAGATGAAAGAATATATGGACTTATTTTTTTTTTCTTGAGATCCCTGACCACAATCAAGTACAAACTTATAGAGAAACGCTGTGGGTGAGTTACCATGTATCCGAAAATTTTCTCCATTTTTATCCATTCCAGCACTTGTAATGTTAAATTTTCTTTTGAATTTATTAACTAGAATTTTGCGTAAATCTTCCAATGCCTGTTTGTTATGACCACATGTAAATATATGTGCTCCTTCTTTAGAAAATCCAGCTCTTTCCCTTATATATATCGAGCCTTCTGCTACGTAAGTTCCCATAATCCTTGCAAAATCTTCGTCAAGTTCATAAACAACAGGTATTTTTCCATCCCCTGTATATGAAGATATAAAAGCATTTCCAATATCATTATCTTGTATAATGCCCTTTTTGTATAAATCAATACCATCAAGTATCTGCATTCTAATAAATTTCTTTTTACTAGTTCCTCCTTTAAAATTGTTTCTATGCTGATGATATTTTAAAAGTCGTTCAGTAGTTTTATTTATAGGTATATTTAGCCATATGTTAAGCTCATTGTTGAATTCTATTAAAGGTTTGAGAGAATTTATTATTATTTTCTTTCCTTTGTTTTTATATTTTGAAATGTGGACAATGTTGTTATTTTTTTCTTCAAGATCTTTGCACAGAATCTGCTTAAATCCATTAGATATTGTAAAAAGAGAGTGATTCATTGTAACACAAATTGTTCCTCTTTGAGTTTGTACCTGAAGAATATCAGCATTATAGGGATGACGTTTTATGAAATTTACTTTTTTCCACTCACAAATACCATTTTTATTTACTGAGAGCGATTCAATATTATTTAATGTTTTATATTCATGCTCACCTTTTCTAATTATTTTATTCTTGCTACTATCAAACAAATCCTTAACACTAATAATTTTAATAATATCTCTCTCTTTAATAATAATATCAGTATCTGAATCAACACTGTCTCCATAAACAATACGGATACCTTGATTTTCAAGATCAGTTAAAGTATCTGCAAGAATCTTCTGGCCCTTCGTTGTAATCGTTGCAGCACCCCATAAATTAAATTGTCTGCCAGTAACGCCTGGTGCTGACAAAATGCCATGGGTATTATGTAAGAGAATACCGCCGTTTGAGTCTAGGAAATTTTCGTTGTCTTCCACGCTTATGTCATATACATAATCTGAACTTGGATCAACAAATTCTATTTTTTTAGGTGGAATTGCAAAACAATCACCTAAAGATTTCTTTACAAAATCAGCCATCTT
>JAUWCF010000122.1 GCA_030609445.1 Thermoplasmatota archaeon
TAGTATACGGCAAGAGTCCACCAGCATCACGAATCGCAAGAATCTCCTTCGGAAGTTTTGGAAACATAAATGAAGTCGTACCAACAACAATTGTTCCCTTGCCAATATCCAATACGACTTTATCACCTGGAGAATAAGCCTTTACTGCCTCTGGGCACTCAATAAGAAGAAGACCTTGATTAATTGACGCACGATAAAAAATACGGGCAAAACTCTCAGCAACAACTGCTGCAACTCCTACTGCCTTTAAGCCAACGACAGGGTGCTCACGAGAAGACCCGCATCCAAAGTTTTTTCCAGCAAAAATAATATCCCCTTCGTCAACATTCTTAGAAAATGAAGAATCAAGATCCTCCAGCAAATGAGGTCTTATTTCTTCTGCAGTACTACATGTATAGATATATTTTCCAGGAAAAAGCATATCTGTATCAATGTTATCTTTTTCATATCTCCAAACCTTCATTTATTTCACCACCCTTCTAGGATCACTTATTTTTCCATGAATTGCAGAAATTGCAACGGTTGCCGGGCTTGCAAGATAGATTTCAGCCTCTTTACACCCCATTCGTCCTTTGAAATTTCTATTTGCCGTACTCAAACATCGTTCACCTGGAGCAAGACAACCTTGATGAGCACCAAGACAAGGACCACATCCTGGAGGAAGCACAAGACCCCCTGCTTCAACAAGTATATCAATGATTCCTTCATTTAAAGCATCTAAATATACTTGTCTCGATGAAGGAAGAATAAGAAGTCGAACATCGGGATGAATTTTGTGACCTTTTAAAATTTTAGCAGCAATCTGAAAATCAGAAAGACGTCCATTTGTACAAGTACCAATAAGACATTGTTGAATCTCAAGTTCTTCAATTTCATTGATAGATTTCACATTATCAACAGTATGAGGAAAGGCTACAACTGGAGAAAATTCTTCTAAATTATATGTCAGTTCTTTTGAATATACTGCATCTTTATCTGGAGAAATCGCTGAATACTGTGATACCAAGATCCCAATTGATTCTAGATATTTTGTTGTTACCGAATCAACAGGAAATACAGCATTTTTTGCACCCATTTCAACACCCATATTTGACAGGGTAAACCGCTCCTCAACAGAGAACTGATCAACATCACCATGAAACTCCACAGAACAGTAATTCGCACCAGATGCAGAGATATCACCAATAATATGAAGTATGACATCTTTTGCAGAAACACCGGGTTGTAATTTTCCATTAAGCACTATTTTAATGCTATGAGGCACTTTAAGCCATGTCTCACCAGTAAGCATGAGCGATGCCGCCTCTGTTCGGTCAATACCTGATGAAAACGCACCGATTGCCCCATACGAACATGTGTGAGAATCACTTCCTAACAGTAGTTCTCCCGGCAGCGCAAGGCCTTGTTCAATGACTATCTGATGGCATACACCACATCCAACATCAAAAAAATGCTTTATCCCATATTTTTTTACAAATTCTCTAATAACCTTATGATTTGTCGCTGTTTTTTCAGATGCCGCAGGGATTACATGATCAAGAACAATAATAGACAATGATGTGTCGTAGACGCCATATTTTTCCAGCTCAGGTTGTATCTTCTGAATAATTGCAGCGGTATTATCATGAGTCAAGAGATGATCTGGCTTTACTGTCACTATCTGTCCAGGAACTACTTCTTTTTCACCAGAATATTTTGCAAAAATTTTTTCCACAAACGTCATACCCATGATATATCACCTCTAAAGCAATCCTCCACGTTTATAAATTTCACTCTGCACAGCTGAAAACGGTTTTGCCGGATAGGTTTTCTTCTGTGTTCCATCATATATCTCTCCTGTTATAAAGTCTACAGATATGTTATCATTATTATGTATCTTTTTTGTAACATCTTCTGCGATAAGTATCGGCATTGCACTGTTAACAGCATTTCGCTCATAAATAGCGCCAAAAGACTCAGCAATAATCACACTCACACCTAATGATTTGAAACAATCAACTGCCTGCTGCCGAGAACTTCCGCATCCAAAGTTCTTTCCGATAACAACAATATCTCCTTTTTTTACTTCTTTTGCAAAGTTCTCATATCCTTTCAAGTTGTCAAAAGTGTATTGCCCCATCTCTTTGACATCCGTAATCGAAAGATATCGATTATGAAAGATCATATCTGTATCAACGTTGTTCTGTTTGACAACCCATGCTCTCCCAGTAACTTTTAAAGGGGATTCTAAAGATTCTTTCTTTTTTTGTATAATTTGTTTTTCAATCTTCGGCAGTTCTAATAAGGCAGGTTCATCAGGGACATCGTTAAGTGTTGTAATATAGCCTGCTACAAGTGATGCTGCAACTGTTGCTGGAGAAGCTAAAAAGATATCACCTTTTCCTTGTTTTCCAACAAAGTTTCTATTACCTGAAGAAACAGCAATTTCTCCTTTACCGGTCTGTCCTATCTGTCCAGCAGCACAACCCGCACAACCCGCAGAGCCGATCAGTGCACCGGCGTCTTTAAAAATCTTAATGATGCCTTCTTTAAGACAGATTTTCCAGACAGAATCTGTTGCAGGAACAATTTTAAGGATTCGTCCAGGAGCTATCTTTTTTCCCTTTAAAATTTGAGCAACAGCCCTCATATCTTCAAGACGTCCGTTTGTACAGGAACCGATAAAACCTGAATCAATTTTTTTACCTTTTACTTCATCGACACTTATCACATCCTCAGGATGTCCCGGACGTGATATCATTGGTTGTAATCCATTGATATCAATCTCAATTGTTTTTTCATATTCTGCATCTTTATCTGCAAATACAGGTTTAATCGTTTGTCCAAACTTTTCTTTATAAAATTTGGAGATTTCATCATTTGGCGGAAACAGTATAATGATACCTCCCATCTCTGTTGCCATTGATGCTATCGTAATCCTTCCGTCAAAAGATAATGAGTCTATATATTCTCCATAGATTTCAGCTGCATAACCCAGAAGTCCGTTGGCACCGATTTCTTTTATCATTTTTAAAACAACATCTTTTGCAGATGTTGTCTTTGAAGGAAGTCCTTTGAGTATGACCTTTACTGTTGGTGGCACCTTAAACCACACCTTTCCATAGGCAAAGGTATGTGCGATATCTCTATCTCCCATGCCTTGTCCAAACGCACCAATCGCACCTAATATATTGGCATGAGAATCTGTTGATACAAATGTATCACCTGGAGAGATCATTCCTTCTTCAAAAGCTAGATGGGTCCCTATCCCTCGGTTTATATCAAATATTTGTATTCCATTTTTTCTTGCAAAAAGTCTACATATATGTTGATTTGCTGCATATTTTTGATCACATCCTCCAGGGTTACAATCAAAAGTAAAAAACGTCTTTTTTGGGTCATCAACTGATAAATTGTTTTCTTCTAAATTCTTTACAACATTTGCTCCTCCAAAATCTCTAGCTACTCGTGCATCAATTACTACATCGATAATGTCTCCAACATTTGCTTTGTTTCCAGAATGATTTTCAAAGATTTTTTGAATCATAGTTTTACTCAAATCAATCAACACTCCCATATTGGATGTATATATATCCAAGTTTTAACGCAAATCCTCTAAGAGTATGAAAACGTTGTGGTCATCTCTATCGTTGTTTTTGCTAAAGAAAATGCTCAGTTTATATTTTGAGTATGGTCTTATATTCTGCTAGTTGATTACATAGTAAATAATCTGTTAAAATAATAGTGGTGATGATAACAGATTGTTGTACCGTAAGTGGTTTACAAGAATTCTGAAAAAATAAGATTTTTCCAATGAATTAAACGTTTCTAAAATACCAAAGATATATTGGAGCCGTCTCACAAAATACCTTTTGATTGATACCGCCACATAACAAAGTGGCTTTGTCATTTTGAATCCCTTGAGGTTAATACCTTTACTTGTTGGAGACATTTTCAATATTCTCTGTTCCA
>JAUWCF010000019.1 GCA_030609445.1 Thermoplasmatota archaeon
CTCAAAGTATCTATTGAAACAGACGTATTTATGTCTTTTCAAAGCGGAGATAAAAATCAGTACAGGGGGTATTGTTTTAATAATGAGTTTATCATTTCGGAAGTTTGGCGACAGGGAGATAGTAATTATATGGTAGACATAAAGGTGGTGAATATTGTAGCATCTACTGTATTTGCAGAAAAATTAGACTTAGACATGATAGCACAATCATCAGAAGAAACTGAATATGAGCCTGAACAGTTCCCAGGATTGGTCTTTAGAATAAGCAATCCGAAGACAGCTACGCTCCTTTTTACAAGCGGTAAGGCTAACATCACTGGTGCGAAGAGTGTTGAGGATGTGCATAAAGTCGTTGCTATTTCAGCTGAAAAATTGAGGAAGATAGGTGTAGATGTGTTTAAGGACAAGGATATTAAGGCGGTTATTCAGAATATAGTAGCTACATCTGATTTAGGTGGTGAACTCAATCTTACTGAAACAGCCATGGCTCTAGGTTTAGAAAATATTGAATATGAACCTGAGCAGTTCCCAGGAATGGTTTATAGAATACGGGAACCTAAGGTAGTTATGCTGCTCTTTTCTACCGGGAAAATTGTGTGTACAGGAGCAAAGAGCGTTGAGGATGTATCAAAAGCAGCAGAGAAATTATCAAAAGAACTTGATTCACTGGGGCTTCTTCATTAAATGGTATTAAAACCTGAAATGCTGCTGCTATCCACCGTAGGATTGACAAGGAAAAGTACAACAACGATTAAGTATACTTAATTGACTTATTTTGCAGTCTGATTCGAATATGAAAAAAAATAATTCCATAAAGGAGTCATTCAGAAATTCGGAGAAGAGTTTGTTAAACCTGATATGTTAGAAAGAAAAATGGGATATATGTTATCTCAGGCAGAATCTATGAGACTAAAAGCAGATTATGATGTTGGAGTTAATATAGATAAGGGAGAATGTGAAGATATCCTTGAGAATTGTGAATTTTTTCTTAACAAAGTAAAAGAGACAATTAAAGAGTTACAAGCATAAAAAAAATAGAGACATTAAACATACAAAAATCATCCCCCTGTAACCCTTCTAAATCCGTTCAAACAGAGCAGAGCTCATCAGTGGCAGAAGAACAGTAGCATCCCCTTCAACAGTAACATAGGCAGCTTGTTCTTTGAGCTTCCCCCACGATACGGCCTCACGCATACGTGCACCTGAGAGACTCCCGTCATGCTCTACAGCAGTTGTCAGATACACTGCATAGTCCAGACCATCTTTGAATTGCGCCCACCAGATAACATGATGTTTGGAAATCCCTCCACCAATAATGAATGCCCCCATCTTTTTTGAAGTAAAAACAATATCTGAAAGAGATTGCTCATCAGAAAAAAGATCTATGGTGAAATCTCTATGTTCCTGATAATACATCCACATCTGTGAACCAAACGCTCCATCGGTGATACCAGGAACGAAGATAGGAATCTTATTTTTCCACGCCCAATACATGATAGAATCTTTACCGTTTTTTTCAGATTCAAGGCGTTTTCCAAACTCCCAGATGATATCTTTAGTGGACCATTTCTGTTTTTTTTGATACAATTCCTTTAGTATCGGCTGCATTTTCTCTTCAAGAACTGTTCCATAGCATTCTAGAGGAATAAAGATGTTTCCAAGGCGATTTATTCCTTTTTTATGAAGATCTTCATCATCTGCTATAAATGTTCCATGATAATAATCCTTCCAAACCCGTGCAAGATCATGATCAAGTGTCCCACAAGTAGTAATTACGACATCAACAAGCTTTCTCTTCAGAATCTCTTTAATCACTCCCCTGGTGCCTGTTGAGATGATACATGCAGGAAATGAAAGAAATGTGGTACAATCCTTTTCTTTAACCATGGTTTCAAGGATGTCAACACCAACAGCTAGTTTTTTAGCAGTAAAACCACCTGACTCATATAATTCTCTGACGAGTTTATCCGTATTCATATCTTTTTGTAGTTGTATGTCTTTAACTGGCTTCATATACTTCACCTAATAAACAATTATTGCTCCATACCCAACACAAGACGTATTTGGATGTACTTCATAAGACGTTCCATATTTTAAGAGTTCGGCTGAGCCGGCCTCCATCTTTTTTGCAGCAACAAGCATAGATGCAACAGGACCATACCCACACATCGTAATACCTTTGTCATGAACAGTTTCTACAAGGCCTTTTGGGTCAAGTGCAATAATTTTTTCAATTGCATACTTGTCCTGGGATTCAGCATACCTATCTACCCTCATCCCCTCAGGTGGCATACTCCTATAGTTAAATCCTGCATGTGAAAAATCACTACTGGCGATAATAACAGTCTTTTTAGGGGCTTTTTGTATTGCTTCTGCAAGAATCATTCCTACTTCTGTTGCTGTTTCTATATCCTGCATCATCATAGATATTGGTACAAAATCAAACTTTTTTTCTTTCGCAACATGCTGCAAGAATGGAAGCTGTACTTCGATGCTGTGTTCATAACGATGGGCCATCTCATCACAATCAACAATCCCAGTATGGATTTGTTGTGCAAGATCCATGTTAATTGGGACTGTTCCCAGTGGGGTCTCCCATGAGCCTTTGGTCATTATTGAGACTCCTGAACCTGCTCCCGTATGATTCGGGCCAAGAATTATAAAAGAATCTGCAAAACCATATGCTGCAAGATAATGATATGCAAAAGATGCAATTGCTCCTGAATAGATGTATCCTGCATGAGGAACAATTAGTCCTTTAATGTCTTTTTCACCCTTCTCAATTTTAGGAAGAACGCCATAACCTCTACTGTCCATATAACAGTCTGTTATCTGTTGAATCAAACCATCTTTACTGCCAGGGTAAAACTGCCCAGCAACAACAGCTTTTCTTATTTCTACCATTTTACTATCCCCAAGATGTGTATAACATAAGGAGACATTAAATTTACCCCACAAAAATTATAAATAGAGAGGACGGATTCGGGATTTTAAATCAGGAAGGGAGATCTATGGAAACTGTTGTTCATATCGAAATCTTAAAAGATGGGCGAGATTTTGTCGCAAGAGCACATCTTGCCAATGGTTCAGTAAAGGAATACCGCCATCCGGTTTTCGAAGATGTACTTACAGAGATGGTTATTGACCTGCAGGAAGAACTTGCTGAATGAATTTTAGTTACAATTTTTTATCCCCATAAACTAAGAAGTGACATTCTATTTTTGTTTCCCTGCTTTATGTACCACTTTATTAATATCATTATTCATGCTACGTTCTTGTTTTTTCTTTTCACTATGTGCAATGATTGAGACACCAACGGTACATAATACTGCTGTTCCCAGGATTACAACAAATACGCTGTCTTTAAAAAATCCATCAAGACCGGGCATCAATTTTTCTACAAATGCTGGACCATAAATGATTGCAAGAATCGCTGCGGCAAGTCCACGAGGCATCATAACCATCATGGTTTGCTTGTCATCCTTTTCAAATCCTCCGTTATAGGTTGAGAGAAATACTGCAAGATATCGTACTGCAAAAAGCACAATTAGAACAATTATTCCAATGAGTATGAACTCTATTTTTTGAAAGCTCACCATCATACCAAGATAGACGAAAAAGAATGTTCTGATGACAAAAGAGATAAGCGAATGAAACTGTTTTGTCTCAGTATCCATCTCAAAGCCTCTGCCAGAGTATTTGACCATCTTCAATATCTTTTTTCCGTTTCCTAGAACTAGTCCAAACATGAGACAGGATATAGCACCAGCTCCGCCCCACCATGATTCAGTGAGGGAATAGACAAGAAACACAACAGCTAGTGTGACAACATAAGAGAACTGTTCTTTTCGCACTCTATGCATAATAGGAAGCCAAAAGAGTCCTAAAACAGCACCAACAACAGCGCCTACAGAAAACGTGCTAACAAGGTTTTTTATCCCTGCTCCTAAATCAATGACCCCGCCCATATCAATGATCATATAACTTGCTGCAAGAACAACAACAATGCAGAGCGGGTCGGTTATGATGCTTTCAACGGAGAGCGCTGTCTTTGTCTTATCTTGCAGATTCTTAAGTCTACTTGCCAGAGGAATAACAATGGGACTGGAAGTTCCTGCAACAATTGCTCCAAGAATTGCTCCGATAAGTATACTATTTACCAAGGGAATTGCAGGCATCAAGGTTGCTGAGAGAATTACCACAACAGCCATGGTAGCAAGAACGCTGAACAGGAAGGCACTTATTGAGAGGAGAAGGCCTCGTGATGCCCCTCTGAAAAGCTGGTAAAGATCAGTATTTATTCCTCCATCAAAGAGAATGATTATAATGGCAATGGCTCCAACAAAACTTGAAATAGTATTGAGGATGCTGTCTGGGATGGTTTCTTGGATTTGGAAGATAAATCCAACGATAAGACCAAAAAATAGGAGCCAGACAATACTTGGAATCTGTGTCCTGTTGAAGATAAAGTTTCCTATGAATCCTAGGATCATTATTGCTCCAAGGATGATTAAGACATGGATGATATCTATCATAGATGGCTAATGAAAAGAGAGAAAGTAGATTTAAAACTTGTCTTTTATTTCAGAATAATACGAAAGTGGCTATACTAATGCCTCCCGCAAAGAAGTATTATTTGGTGCCGCTGAGAACAAACATGATAAGTATGACGAATATTAAGGCATACATGATATACATGAGTATTTTCCTTTTTTTGACCATGCCTTTATATTTTTGTTTGCATTCGTCAGAACAGAGTGTTTCTGAAATGGGTACTGCTTTGCCGCATATCTGACAATGACTGTGTTGCCCTACCTTTTCTACCATAGATATCTACAAACTACATAGCAATCTCTTTTGAAATAGTTTTTCATTAACAGAAATGAAGTGAAAAAACATTTATTAAACTCATTTATGTAATTCTAATATCATCATTATTAATGTCCATTTTAATTAGAGCCATTATCTGAACATCAAACTCTTTATCTACTTCTTCAGCACAATCTCCTTTATCAACTGCAACAATAGCCCCTCTAACATTCACACCCATATCTTTTAAAACCGAAAGAACAGCCTTCAACGTACCGCCAGTACTGAGTATATCATCTACAATAACAACATTTTCTCCTTTTTTCAGTCCATTAACATACAACTTTGACTTAGCGTAACCTGTCTTTTGTTCAACACACACTTCACCGGGCAATCCATATTTTCTTTTTCGAATAATGGTAAATGGGATATTCATATCTAGTGATAATGCGGTTGCAAGTGGCATTCCCATCGCCTCAATTGTTACTATTTTATCAATTGGACCCCACTTTTCAATATGCTTTTTCATCTCAGAAGTAACCTCTCGTAACAACTCTGGTTTTATTTCTGGGATACCATCTGTTATCGGATGAACAATATAGCTGTAATCTCCCTTTTTTATGACTGGTACCTTTTGTAACGATTCTTTAAATTGTTCTAAACTCATAACTCACCAACTTCTTCACATGATTTTTTAAATATCGGGATAAATTCATCAATAATCTTTTTTGTAATTTGAGGCATTAAAACTATACGTATACAGGAGAGATGATTCATCGTATTTACCCGCCAACCATACTCAGATAGTTTTTTTGCAACCTTTTCCGGTTTTGATAGTTTCACACCAAGTACATTCATCGTTGGTTTTATGACAAGATCAAGCCCTATTTCATCTAGTTTTTCTTCTGCATACTTTGTTGTGTTCATGCAGTTTTCAACTACTTTTTTATATCCATCCATACCCAGATATCTAGCTACTGCATATGCTCCTGCAACAGGCCCACCAGATCTTGTCCCTAGAATACCTGCATGTTTTTTAACACTAATATATGGCGAATCAACACTGATTTGATCAAACCATTTACCATCTCTAATAATAAGTGCCCCCAAAGGAATTGCAGAATACCCCATCTTATGGGCGTCTATAGAAATTGTGGAAACACCGTCTAACTTAAAATCAAATTCTGGTACGTCGTAGTTTAATTCTTTTAAGAATGGTATTATGTATCCTCCAAATGCTGCATCAACATGACAAAAAATGTTTTCATCATAACAAATATCACTAAGTTCTGGAATGGGATCAATGGTTCCAAGTTCAGTGGAGCCAGCAATTCCAACAACTGCTGCAGTATTTTTTGTAATCTTTTCTTTTATTTTTGTAATATCTAAAGTATATTCTTTTGTCATTGGAATAGCTACCAGTTTCATATCCATTAGTGATGCTATCTTTTGAAACGAAAAATGTGCACTATCTGGAATTATTATTTCTTTTTTACCAGTGAGTTTCTTTGCAATCCACATGGCAGTAATGTTTCCCTCTGTTCCACCACTAACGATTTGTCCTGTGGCTGTTGTTGGTGCATGAAGTAGTTCTTTTATGAATTGTATCAGGTTTGATTCGATTTGTTTTGTTCCTGGAAAAAGTTCAGGATCTCCAAGATTTGTCTCTAAAAAGCTTATATATGCTTCTTTTGCAATGGGATGAGGCTGTGTACACATTGAACCAAGGATATGGCCATTTGAAAAGCTATAATCTCTTTTTTTAAAAGAGTTAAGTTCTTTTAATAGATCATTTCTTTTTTTATCACCTTTGCCAAGAAGACCACTTCCAAACAAATGTTTGGTAGTGGATGAATTGGCTTTTCTATCCAAATATTCCTTTTCCATAACAAATCAACTCTACATTCTTAATGTTTGAATTAATGGTTTCTTTTGAACTGTCGATAAGTCTGACCCAGCTACCTTTGTTAAATACACCTTTTACTCTGCATTCTTCTTCATCATATCGAACTAAATCGTTTGGCTGAAGTTTGTATCTCTGCCTGCGAATGAACGGTTTAAATCCCTTGCGATTGGTCTGAATTGAACGGTTGTTGCGTCTGACCTGTTTAACAATATAAGGCTTGCATCTTTCTTGAATTGTTCCACCAGCAATGATGAACGCATCATTAATATGGAATTTCTGCAATCCTTGCTTAATGCGACTATGCTTTGTAATATAACCATAAGTATGCTTGCAACCAAGAGAGTTAACTATTTTCCATCGGACCATAGTCATAAAAGTTTCTGGTTTGAAATTTTTAATCTTCTTTTTTGGAATTATATCAATACCTTTATGATGATCGTCATGACAAGTTTTGCATACTGTGAGAAGTTCTTCTGCTCTATTCGTCGCACCTTCAGCTTTACCATTGATATGATGAACCTGCAGAATCATATCTTTCTTTTTTCCATGGCAATGTCGGCAGGTATGGTTATCTCGATGCAAAACATATTCTCGAACATTCCAAAATCCCAGTTGCTCTCCTTGTTGGTAATCAGTTCCTTCAATTTCAGGGTTTTTGATTTCCTGAATATCAAATCCCGCTACCTCAACTATGGTCTCAGTTATTGGCAACAGTTTCTTGATTTTCTCAACAAGCCTGATATGACTGTCAAGCTTATGCTGGATACTTGGTGCAAGCCATCCTTTGGACATGCATCGATTGTCAAATCTTGCCTGTCGATGCCAGAGTTTGTTTCTTCGTGTCCTGCGGTAGTTTCTTCTTTGCTCCAGCAGTCTTGAAATGTTTGTCCGCAGATTCACTTCACCAGATAGAAATTCCTTTTTGTCGGTTATTGCTGAAAAACCGATTGTTTTGTAGCCAGCATCTATGCCTAAAGTAATTGATTGCTTTGTTTCTCCAGTTGCATATTTCAGTTGTATTGTAAAAGGCTTTCTGGATACAACTTTGGCTCTGTTCCGTTCAAGCAGATGCCTTGCTTTTGCTGGTGTTGTAGGCATCAAAGGTTCTCCTCGCATGTTTAAAACAGGAACTCTCAAATCCTGTTCTCTCTTGCCAGAGAGTTGGTCCACATCGGAGTTGCTAGAAAACGTTTTTGCATTCTGCAACACTTGACCTACCACACAGTCATGTTTAATCACAGAATCACAGTTGCTACGGATTTGTGGAGCGTCCGTAGGTGTATTGTCATGTCTTTTTTCTAGCTTCTGCATATTTCTATGCCCCCTAATCAACTTGTGACTTTTGCAAGCCACTTCCAAAACCTAAGTTTTGGTGGTGGTAGTTGACTATAATTAGATGTCATTGATATGTATAATTAATATGAGCTAAAAAATGATTCTGTTCTCCGCGAACCATCACATTTTAATATGGGTGAATGTATTTTGATTACATGATGGAAAACAAAAATAAAAAGAACACTGAGGAGGTCACATCTTTTCTCAAATTACCCGTTTATACTCGTGAGGGAACATATGTAGGACATGTGAAAAATGTTTTTTTGGATATTGATGAAAAAAGGGTTAGTAGCTTACTTGTTACAAACACAAATCCTTCACTTGTGGAGGGCAGTATTGATGTCTCTGTTCCATATCGTTGGGTGAATGCTGTTGGCGATATCGTTATTCTTTCTAATTTCCCGGATAAGGTAGCAACAAAAAAAGAGAAAGAATCTGAGAACCCAAAGGATCAACCTGAATCAGAAATTGATATGATAGAATAAGAAAACGGTGTATCCCCCCTAGCAATCAACAGATATAATTACTAAGAAGTAATATTCAATTTTTTAATTATTTGTATTTAAAAAAATTGGTTTAGATGCAAATATTTTTATATCATGTAAGTTATATATTAAGATGTACGTTTATGAAAAAGAATAAGAACTGTACAACAAGACTTAAATATATGTAAAACGAACTAATATAATAGACAGATATATAATAAATGGTGGTAAAAAAAATGACAAAACACCTAAGAACAGTCAAAGCTAGCATAATAATGGGTATTTTGCTAATGAGTGCAATTCCAATTTTTTTCCAAATTCCAACAGCGGAAGCTTCAGTACTTCCAAGTTTTAATTCGTATATATCATTTTCTTATGATCCTAGTCCATTAAATGATCCACTTGCAATAGATGTATCAGTTACTATTCCTTTAATAGTAAGATATAAGACTGATATTCCGAAACATTTTAATAAAATTCCATTTCCATTTAACAATTACATGTTATTTGGTTCAGCTATTGGCCCAATGCAGAAAATTCATATCGAAGTGTTAAATCCACCAGATTGGGCAAATATCTATATTAGTACACCTGATGTGTTAGTAGATATTCCTATCGGAGATCCAGATAACCCTGAGACTATGTACGTGGAAGAACAAGTAAATCTAATTCTATCGCCTAGAGTAGAAGCTCCTGCTGAATCTTATACAATTACTATTAAAGCAACATGTGGCTCTATAAAAAGATTAAATGGATTTTCCCACCAAGAGGCCATAGAATTTACACCTTCTTTTATTCCAACAGTTCAAATTTTCACTGAAAAATCTATAAGAACCGTAGGTCCACATGAACCTGTTACCTATCAAATTAAGGTTAAAAATATAGGGAATAAAATTACACGAGTAACTCCAACATTAAAAGGAGTAGATGAAAAATGGACTTCTACAATTAATCCCCCCCAATATGAAATATCACCAAATCAGGAAAGCACATTTACATTTTCAATAATTACACCATATGATTTTGGATGGCATAATGAATATGGACGTTTTGAAATTGAATTCCTATCGGAGGTCTATCCATATAGATCCGCTGCTGCATCAAATACCCAAAGTATATATCTGATCGTAAATAATCATGGTTTTTCAGCCCCAGGTTTTGAATTTCCATTAATATTAATTGCCTTAATGGCTATTGTCATAATGA
>JAUWCF010000038.1 GCA_030609445.1 Thermoplasmatota archaeon
AATGGCTAGTATTAAACCTAGAAACTTCTTTGCTTCTACTGTCTTATGGAGATATAATGGAGTAGATTATTTTGCTAGCTTTAAAGATAACAAATATTATTTTGGAGATAATACAAATACCTTTTGGGCGTATAAGGATACTACAGGTACATTAGAGACAGACAAAAACATTATAACAATTATCGTACCATTAAATGAGATTGGTAACCCTGGAGAGGGTGAACAATTAATGAACGCTTGGGCAATGACTCATTGGTCTGGATTTTTAGGACTTAATTTTCATTATCCGTTAGACCGTGCACCTGATTGGGGAACATGGGGTAAAAATTACACTATCCAATTTTGAAGATTGGGCGTTGATGATTGCTACTGCCAATTTTGTTTTTAGCCCAGAAGAATCTGTGAATACTTATTATTCTACTAGACGACAACAAGGTTAATAATATACTTATAAACGTTGCTTTTGCATAAATGTTAAAAATATTTTATTTTATGCGGTCTTTTAATAATATTCTTGTGATGTCTCTATTACCTTTTTTATGAATAATATCTGGTGAAGTAATGATTGCGTTTTGTAGTGCGTTTTTGCATTCACAGCTTCTTTTGTATTTTATTTCAGGCACGATTCTTTTTATCACACTTGCCATTCTTTCATCATTCTTTTTTAATACTTCAACAACAGATGTGACACTTACATCTTCCTCTTCGTCATGCCAGCAATCATAGTCAGTTACCGTAAGAATTCCACAAAGACACATTTCAGCTTCTCGCGCCAGTTTTGCCTCAGTAGCAAGTGTCATCCCTATTACATCAACATTCCAACTTCTGTATAGATTTGATTCAGCACGTGTTGAAAACTGGGGTCCTTCCATGCAAATATATGTTCCTCGATGTGTAATTACTCCTTCTTCTTTTGTTTTTTCAAAAGCAATTTTTGATAGAATAGGACAAAATGGATCTGCAAATCCAACATGGGCAACAATGCCATCTTCAAAAAATGTCGATATTCTTTTTGCTGTTCTGTCTATTAGCTGATCAGCAATGACAAAATCCAGAGGTTTTAGCTCTTTTTTTAAGCTTCCAACTGCCGCAGTAGAAATGAGATATTCGACACCACACTCTTTAAGTGCAAAGATGTTTGCTCTGTAATTTACCTTATGAGGAGGAATTGCATGACCTTTTCCATGTCTAGGGATAAATGCGATGTTAACGCCTTCAATTTTTCCAAGAGTTATTTTGTCTGATGGTTTACCAAATGGAGTGTTGACTTCAATTTCTTCAGTATTTTTTATTATTCCCATCTTGCTTAGGCCGCTTCCCCCGATGATTCCAATTTTTATAGACATATATAATCAACCATTACGTGAATAATTAGACGTACGGAGCAAAAAGTACTAAAAAAGCTTTTTGCTTATGCTATAAATAAGATGATGTTGTTATCGAATAAGGTGGCAAGATGACTGAATTGATAAAATCAAAAATAAGAACTGTGCCTCATTGGCCAAAAAAAGGCATTATGTTTCGAGATATTACAACACTTCTCAATGATCCCGTGGGGTTTAGAGAGACAATTGATCTTTTATATGATAGATATTCCAATAAAAAGGTAGATACGGTTGTGGGTATAGAATCACGTGGATTTATCATAGGAGCACCTATTGCTTATTTATTAAAATGCGGTTTTGTTCCTATACGAAAGCCTGGAAAACTTCCAGCAGAAGTGGTGTCAGAGGAATATACGCTAGAATACGGGACTGATAAAATTGAAATTCACAAAGATGCAATTACGAAAGGTGATCGCATTGTTATTGTTGACGACCTCCTTGCTACTGGGGGTACAATTAATGCTGCAAGAAATCTTGTTAAAAAATTAGGCGGAGACATTGTTGAATGCACCTTTGTCATTGAATTACCTGATTTGAAAGGAAGGGAAAAGATTCAAGGGGAAAACATCTACTCAATTGTTGCATTTGAAGGAGAATAAACTCGTCATAAAAGATATTTCACTCTAAAAGTTTTGAAATACATTTCTTAAAAATACGATATATTTATTGATTATACAATAATTTTATAATCATGATATGGATTACCTGTTTCGGATGCAATTACATCTTAGAACGGAGGACGGCTTTTGACTGAAGTTGAAGCAATTGCTCATAAACTTGCCAGACAACAAAAAGAAATTTCTGTTGCTGAATTTTTTGAAAGAAACAAACACATCCTTGGATTTGGAAACCCAACAAGATCTCTTCTAACAAGTGTTAAGGAGGGAGTGGACAACGTGCTTGATGCCTGTGAGGAATCCGGAATCCTACCGGAAATATATGTTGAAATTAAAAATCATGAAGATGGTGAATGTAGACTCATTATCGAAGACAATGGACCTGGAATTATTAAAAAACAGGTTCCACATATTTTTGGAAGACTCTTATATGGTTCACGGTTCCATGCCATTCGACAGAGTAGAGGGCAACAAGGAATAGGCATTTCTGCTGTTGTTTTGTATAGTCAGTTAACAACAGGTAAACATGCAAAAATCACTTCGAAAATACAAGAAGACCGGCCTGCAACAGTAACAGAACTTGCAATTGATACCAATAGAAACCGTGCTGAAGTCATTAGTCGAGCTATTGTGCATTGGGAGAAACCTTCAGGTACTCGACTTGAAGTAAGTATTGTAGCAGATTACAAGCGAGGTAAGCGTTTTGTCTATGACTATCTACAAAGCACCTCCATTGTGAATCCTCATGCACAAATCACATTCAAAGAACCTGATGGAACAGAGCATCTGTTTGAACGAACATCTGAGACAATTCCAAAAAAACCTATCGAGATCAAACCTCATCCTCAAGGTATTGAACTTGGGACTTTAATAAAAATAGCAAAAGGTACGAAGAGTAGGAGACTTTCTTCATTTTTAAAAAGCGAATTTAGTAGTATGGGGGATAGAACAACAAAGGCTGTCTGTGAAAAAGCCCAACTTGACCGAGGACTTGATCCAAAGAAAATGTCTCGAGAACAGTTTTTAACGTTACATAAAGCGTTTAAGAAAGTAAAAATCATGGCTCCTTCAACTGATTGCTTATCTCCAATTGGTGAGATTCTTATTAAACGTAGTTTAAAACATCAGACGCAGGAGATCTCGCCAGAATTTATCTATACTGCTTCAAGACCTACATCAGTATTTTCAGGTAGTCCCTTTCAGATTGAGGTAGGGATTGTCTACGGCGGTAGTTTACCCAAAGATAAATCTGTGAGATTATTACGATTTGCCAACAGGGTCCCTCTCTTATATCAGCAGGGTGATTGTGTTTCCACTGCTGCGATATCCTCTATTGATTGGAGGAGATATGGTTTTGATCAATCTTCTGGCAAAGGCATACCATCTGGTCCTGCCATATTTTTTACCCATATGTCTTCCACACTGATTCCTTTTACTTCTGAAAGTAAAGAAGCAATAGCAGATATCCCTGAAATTGAATCAGAAATCAAACTTGCATTTCGTGAATGTGCCAGGAAGGTACAGAGCCATATCCATAAAGAAGTAAAACGCGTGAAAACAAGGGAGAAATTTGATCTGATTACAAAAATTCTTCCAGAGATTGCCAAGAAATCTTCAGATATGCTAGGTAAGCCAGTGCCCTCATTAGATGCTGTGATTACAAAAATTATGGATGTGATATGGATTGAAGATCTCATAGAATGTGAGAAAACTTCATCAAAACCAGTTCAGGCTACCTTGTTTGAAGATTCTTCTGAGAATATAGATGGCGGTTGGATTACCAAAAGCACAATTCTCGTTGTCAACTATAAAAATATGCCTCAGAAATTTAATCTCTACGCTTTGATTCCTGAAGATGCTGTTGTGGGAACGGTGACTCCTAAACCTGCAAAAATTACGAGTCGTTACATAAAATGGAATCTTGATGCAATAGATCCGGCAAACAAAGTCGATATTTCTTTTGAACTTGCAGGTCTTGATAAGGGAGATTTTGATGAAAACGATCTATATATTGAAAATATCAATGCTTCCTATGTGATAGGGGCAGATAAATGGGAAGGTGAATAACTATGCCACGTGATTTTACAAAAGTCATTGAGAAAATTGATTTAATTGCAGAAAAAGTCTATAACGATCTTAAAAGCTCGGAGATACCTCATCTAAAACTTCCGACACGTACCAAAACCAACATTCGATTTGATGAGAAATTAAACGTATGGAAATATGGGGGGAACACGACAGAGCGATCGGCAAAATCACTAGATGGGGCATATATGATGCTTCGTACTATGTACATGGTAGATTTCATTAAAGATATGATAAAAGCCAATAAATCCTCAACACTACGAGAGATGTATTATATTTCTGAAGGTTGGGATCTTGCAAAGTTTCATTCTCAGCCAGAATCTGATTCTCTTGCAGAAGATCTGGAGGTTATTACAAGTTGTATGCGGGAGGATTTTAAACTTAGACCAGAAGAAGATGGCGCTCGAGTCATTGGAAATTTCACTCTTGAAGAGATGACGAGAAATAAGACAAAAAAGAAGATTCATTGTCAAGATGATGTTGGTGATTCAGGATATACAATTCCTTATAACGTGGAACCAGAAAAGATTACATTTAAAGGTGCAGATGCTGATTTTATTCTTGCTGTAGAAACGGGTGGTATGTTCGATCGACTTGTTGAAAACGGTTTTGACAAGCAGCATAGAGCAATTATTGTTCATCTCAAAGGACAGCCTGCCCGATCAACGAGACGGTTTATTAAACGATTACATGACGAAAAAAAACTTCCTGTTCTCGTATTTACCGATTGTGATCCATGGAGTTATCGTATCTTTGGTAGTGTTGCGTATGGTGCAATAAAAACTGCTCATATCTCAGAGTATCTTGCAACGCCTGCTGCGCAATATCTTGGTGTTACACCATCTGATATTGAGAACTATAAGTTACCAACAGATAAACTGTCAAAAGAGGATATCCATGCGTTAAAAAGCGAGCTTTCAGATCCTCGGTTCCAAGACAGGTTTTGGAAACATGAAATAAAACTTCAACTTTCACTTGGCAAGAAATCTGAACAGCAGGCACTGGCAAAATATGGCCTTGATTATGTTACAGATACATATCTTCCAGAAAAACTTGCTGAGATGGGAATGCTAAAAAAATAAGATTATTCCGTTTTTCCCCAAAGATTTATTGGTGGTATCATCTGGAATCGTAACGAGAGAATTGTATCCTCATCAATTTTTACAAAGGTTTTACTGAAAATACCGCCTTTGGATCTATCTGGTAGAGTGTGTGTGTATAGTCTTTTCCCTTTGTAGAATGCTGGTTTGGGTTTTTCGCTTTCTATTCGTCTTTTTTTGATGATGTAGTGATGCAGGACAAAAAGTAACACAAGACCAATACAGATACCGAAAAAAATAATACTTGAAAGTACCCATTGATCCATTGTAAGAGCTGCCCATTTATTACCAAATCCAAGGAAATAAACACTTATAATGTGAAAAACAGTCCAGATAAAATAAATAACTGCCAGTAGAATAATTATCTTTGATATCTTTAGATATCTGACTTTAAGTTTATCTTCATCTCTTTCGACTTCTACTGTGGGCATAGCTTTCCCTACGTGTTATATTACAATTATACGCTTTTAAATCTTTCTGTTATTATATATATCGTCCAAATTACTTTATTTTATATCCTTTTCTAGGATTTAAAACCTTCTCTTAATTTCGTAATCATGTTATTTTTTTAGAAAATCCAACAGTTCGTCTACTGCTTTTCCTCGATGAGAATATCTATTTTTTTCCTCTCTACTCATTTCTGCAAATGTTTTTGACTCGCCCTCAGGAACAAAAATGGGATCATATCCAAAACCACCTGTTCCCCTTTCCTTTATTGTTATTGTTCCCTTGCACTCTCCAACAAATAGAATTGGTTTTGAGTTTGGTTCTGCATATGCATAGACTGATCTAAATAAAGCAGATCTTTTTGTAGTATTCTCCATTAGCTTAAGGATTCCTTTAAGACCAATTGTATAAAATACATATTTGGAATAAACCCCTGGAAACCCATCGAGATCATCAATAAAAAGCCCTGCATCTTCTAAGATGAATGGTTCATTGAACTGTTTTTGAATGTGTTTAACGCCATACTCTGCCACATCTTCAAGGTTTTCTACCTGAATCTCAGGATATCCAAGATCTTTTTGAATAACTTTGATATCAAGTGTTTTAACCCGTTCTTGTATCTCTGCCAATTTTCCCATATTTCCTGTGATAAAATACAGTTTTTTCATCGATATCTTCCTCTCTTAACAATATCATCAACTTTATTAATTACAGCATTTGCATTTGAACAATACTTTTTTTTGTAACCTTCAAGCACATATTCAAAACATTGTGGATACTTTGAATGAGTCGATTCAAATGCTTCCATGAGAACATGCAAATCCACTCCTCTTGCCTCGATTTCATCACATTTGCCGCCAAGACCAAAATCGATAAAATGAACACGATCATCTAACAGAATCATATTTGATGTTGTAATGTCCCCATGGATAATATCACAATTATGTAGCTTTGCAATACTCTCTCCAATTTTAATACAAATCTTTTTTCTACTACTTTCATCTAAATCGTTAATGATGTCTTTTATGCGTTTACCATCAAGATACTCTAGAGTAAGTATGCCTTTTTGCAGGTCAACATCATAAAGAATAGGAACCGATACGCCACTTTTTCTTGCTTCTGAAATAAGTTTCGCCTCTCCTCTTGTTCTTGATGATATGAGATGTGAATCGATTTCTTTAATTCTATATGATTTAGATACTCTTCTCTTTTGAACAACTTTTTTTCCTAAATAATCTGAAAGCACTATTTCTGCCTCTGCACCTCGATATATTATGTTTTCATTCACGCCAAGTCACATCCACCATATCCGTTCGAAAACGTTGATCAATACCTGTATCCTCAATATTCATCCTAACACCACTATCATACATTAGATATCCAAGCCATGCAATCATAGCACCATTATCAATACAAACATCTTTACTTGGAACAAAAAATGATGCGTCTCGCTCTTCTGCCATAATTTTCACCATATCTCGAAGTCTCGTATTACTTGCAACACCACCTCCGAGAAGTACTTCGTCTTTTTCAGTATGTGCCATTGCGCGCTCTGTGACTTCTGTTAGTGCTGCAAATGAGGTTTCTTGAATTGAGTAGCAGACATCCTCCAATGATTCTTTCTTTTTTACATACTGCTCTGCAGCGGTAAGAAGACCAGAAAATGCGATATCCATTCCTTTAATAGAGTAGGGAAGTTTCAGGTATTTTTTGCCTTTTTCTGCTAGCTTTTCAATACCTGGACCACAGGGAAATTTAAGTCCAACAGATCGTCCAAATTTATCAAGACAATTTCCAATCCCAATATCAAGTGTTTCACCAAAAACACGATATTTTCCTTCTGCAAACCCTATCACTTGTGTATTTGCACCTGATGTGTATAAAAGAATCGGGTCTTTACAGTCATC
>JAUWCF010000106.1 GCA_030609445.1 Thermoplasmatota archaeon
GAGCTAATACCACAGCAGCTTTAACTTCCATTGATACCATCTTTTTTTCACCATCCTATATCGTCATATTCTGACATGATATACTTTATCTGGCAATGTTTATATACTTTTCGAGCAAAAATGTCAAAATGTAAAAATTATTTATAGAAGAAGCTTTACTAAAAAAGGTGTATATATCAACATAATCTTATCTATATTTGGGTAGTGTCCTAGTTTAGGATAGTACCTTTATTTTAAGCATCCTTTTTCGATGTTCTTTAAGTATATGGTTGTAAAACCTTTTTTCATCAACGAATTTCATAAACTCATTGATGACATCGTCAAAACTCATATTGCCATGTTTATAAAGAACTAACTTCTCATATGTATCGGATGTGACATTAATTGTTCTATAATTCATGTTATCATAACTATTATAGTTATACTAACTATAGCTAGTTTTCGGTAAATGCAATGTTTTTTCGGGAATCCAACCGTTGGTGATGGCTGCATAATTTACAACTAAAACAGTGAAGAACCTGAAAAGCAAATTTGCCCTTAAAGGTTCAGAAAACTTATTTTCCGTATTATTACAAAATATTTTTAACAATTTCTTCTTTTTTCACATGAAAAACTTCAACCATATGATGTGGGCGATATGACATCTTTGCGTGCCTTAGTCCAGGTATACCCATATCTTCTTCTCTATTAATGAATTTAAAATCTTTTTGAAGGATTTTTGCAGTCTCCATATTGATTGCTTTATAGATCCCATCAAAATACGGCGATCCCTTTTCATAATGAACCACTGCAGTATCAGGGCTCATCTTTTCATAAACGGCAAGTGCTTCAATATTTCTACTGATACGTATCAATAAACCAGAAAGACCAAGATCAAAGAAATGTGCCATTGAGTAGAATATAGCTTTTTTTTCATTAGCCGGCACAACATCAGAATCACAATCCTTCCAAAGACACCACCGCTTAAGAAACTTATTAACCTCATCCATGTTTTCTTCAGAAATAGCTTCAGTACTATACGCATGGTTTTTTTTGAACTTGTTAAGTCTATTTCTAATTTTACTATATCCTGATCCTGGTAGATTTGCAAGATCGGAAGCAAGATAAACATAATCAAAATAATCTCTATGCTCCAAGAATTTCAGTTTTGGGAATTCTTTTTCGATCCATTCCTTCATCTTGACATTGACAACACCAAATGGTTCATCTGATCCCTTCTCCACTGCCAGAGAGAGAACTTGCTTTAACAGCTCTCTATTTTGTCTCCCTGAAGGTGGTCTCAGTCGAATCTTGTTGTTTAATTGAGTCATAATAACAATATTTTCATCAACAACGACGTAGTGATAATTACTATATTCCATCCAGCTAATCATGGTGGTAAAAAGATTATCGCTATGAACCGGTGGATACTTTTCGTAGTGCTTATCAAAAACTGGTTTGTCGTCTAAGGCGATTCTTTTAAAATCATCAAAAGAAAGCAATTCATTCCTCCAGTTGGTACAGCATTGGTATATGATCTTTCATCGGTTTAAAACCTAAACCTTGGTAGAGTTTATCACTTCCTGGTTCAGCAATAACACCTATCCATACAATACCATTGGATAAACATTGTTTGATAAGAAGATCAACAAGTTTTTTTCCAATACCGTGACCTCGATACTTTGGAAGTACAACAATATCTTGAATGTAGGCATCAGAAATCCCATCAGAGATGACACGGCCCATTCCAATTGCTTTATCAATAGTGGTATCAAATACAACTGCAAAAACAAAACTCCCAGCAATCATTTGATTTATTAACGATCGATCATAGGATTCTTTCCACCATCCACCCGCTTTGTAGAACTCTACAATTTCATCTGTCGACCAGGAGTCAACAAATCGAATCTCGATATTGTTCGTATCCATATTGCTACTTGATACTCACTAAATCTATATAAAAATAGAGTACAAAATAGAGAAATAAATAAAGTTCAATGTGCGATCAACACGTAAGAGCACTATTTTTAGCAAGAACTATGTTCGATAGCCTCTTGTGGACATGCACTGACACAAGCACAACATTCAATGCATTCTCCAACATCTTTGCAGACTGCTTTTCCATCGACAACTTCAAATATTTCAACAGGACATGCGGTAACACATTCCCCTGCACCAGTACATTTGTCATAGTCGACGGTTATCTTCATGTCTCCTTCTTCAAATTCTTTCTTCATATTTTTTTTCAACCTCCGTTCATATTTTTAGGTAAGTGCTATAATAAGTGGTAAAAACACAAGGGATACGATAGACATAAGCTTAATAAGAATATTTAAAGAAGGACCGGACGTGTCTTTACAGGGATCACCAACGGTATCACCAATAATTGTTGCCTTATGAGCATCTGATCCTTTGCCACCAAGATGTCCAGATTCGACATATTTCTTTGCATTATCCCACGCACCTCCTGAATTGGCAAGAAATACAGCAAGTAAAAAACCTGTGGTGATAGAACCCATTAAAAGACCACCAAGTCCGGTTGGTTTTAATACTATTCCAACAACAATTGGAGAAATCACTGCCATTAAACTAGGCAAAATCATTTTTTTTAATGCCATGTTTGTACTAATTTTTACGCATCTCTTATAATCAGGTTTATTTTTATCATTTTCCAATAGTTTGAATTTTTTAAATTGATAACGAACCTCTTCAACCATTGCATACGCTGCTTTTCCAACAGCACCCATTGTAAGGGCTGCAAAAACAAACGGAAGCATTGCACCAATAAAAAGACCTGAAACAAGATACGGATCTTCTAAAGAAAGATTGATATTTGCACCAAGACTTTTCGCCATCATAATAAACGTAAAAATAAGAGCAAGAGACGTAATTGCAGCTGAACCTATCGCAAAACCTTTTCCCATCGCTGCAGTTGTATTACCTACTGCATCAAGTTGTTCGGTTCGTTCTCTAACTTCAGTTCCCATCCCTGCCATTTCAGCAATACCCTGTGCATTATCAGCAACTGGACCATAACAATCAGTTGCAAGGGAAACACCAAGGATACTTAGCATTCCAACGGCAGAGAGTGCTATACCGTAAAAACCTGATACTTCATAGGCAAAAATCATTGCAGCAGCAACAGCAATAATTGGAATTATGGTACTAATCATTCCAACTTGTAACCCTTGAATAATAACTGTTGCAGGTCCTGTTCTTGAAGCTTCTGCAATACTTTGTGCTGGCTTTCTTTTCTCAGAAGTAAAGTACTCTGTTGAAAGTCCAATAATAATTCCACCAACAAGTCCTGCAACCATTGCATAAACAGGTTCTAATCTTCCTAAAAGATACCATGTTGCAGCTCCACCAAGAATTGAGGTTAAAATTGTGGCAATAAATAATGAATTGCGCAAAGCGCCATAGATATTTTTGCCTCCACCGAGAATTACAACCAATATTCCAATAATTGCAGATAGTATTCCCATTCCAGCAACAATTAATGGAAGCATAATATATCTAACTAGCTCACTTTGGACAAATACATAATTGCTATCAAACCAAGGAATAATTTTTTGTGTGATATCAAAATTTCCACTAATAAAAAACATTCCAAGTATTGCAGCAAGTGCCATCGTTGCAATAATCGAATCAACATATGACTCGAAAAGATCAGCACCCATTCCTGCAACATCACCAACATTATCTCCAACTTGATCAGCTATAACCGCTGGATTTCTCGGGTCATCTTCTGGAATTCCAGCTTCAACTTTGCCGACAAGGTCCGCTCCGACATCTGCAGATTTTGTATATATTCCACCACCAACACGAGCAAAAAGCGCAATTGATGATGCTCCAAATCCAAACCCAAATAAAATATTGGTTGTTGTAAAAAGATCAAGATCAATAAAACTATTAAAAAATACAAATGAACTAAATACTCCAAGAACTCCAAGGCCTACAACGCACATCCCCATAACTCCACCGCTTGAAAATGCTATTATCAAACCTTTACTTAGGCTCTTTTTTGTACCTTCAGCAGTTCTTGCATTTGACATCGTGGCAACGCGCATTCCAATGTTTCCAGCAACTGCAGAAAGTATTGCTCCAATCACAAAGGCCAATGCTGTTCCCCAATGCATGTTACTGCCCTCAAAAAATGATGCAGCAAACAAAAGCCCTGTGACAATGACAACAAAAACGATAAGAACCTTATATTCACTTTTTAAAAACGCCATAGCTCCCTCACGAATGGCATTGCTTAACTCTTGCATCTTTTCGTTTCCGGGGCTTTGTCTTCTAACCTTAAAGAACAGAAATGTTGCAAAAAGCAGAGCTACTATACCTCCTGTTGGTATTAGTACATTAGAGATATCCATTTTAATCGTTCACCCTGTTGTTGTGGTATTAATATTCCTTATTTAATTGTTATGTTTTATACCAACCCTAATCAGATGGGAGGTTATATAGAATTA
>JAUWCF010000182.1 GCA_030609445.1 Thermoplasmatota archaeon
ATACTGGGATACAGACGTATCCTGAGGAACGATATGCTGGTAAGCGGGATGAAAGTTGGTATAACAGGTTAGTCAAAGCACTTAAATTGGAAGACGTGTTAACAATCTAGAGAGGGGTGACATATCTCCCTGGTTTTAACAAAATTGATGAAAATGTTATATGGATAATAGTTTATACCGAATAGTAGGTTTTTGCTGATAAAAATGAGTCTGGGAGGTAGAGAATGAAAGAAATTGTTTGGAAACCAACCGATGAATACGTGAAAAAAGCAAATATTACACGATTTATGAAGAAACATGATATCAAAAGCTATGATAAACTTATAAAACGATCAACTGACAATCTTGAATGGTTCTGGGATGCTGTAATGAAAGATTTAAACGTGCACTGGTTTGAACCATACAAAAAAGTTCTTGATACTTCTAAGGGAATTCAATGGGCAAAATGGTTTATCGGGGGTAAAACCAATATTGTCTACAACTGTGTTGATAGACATGCAGAATCGGAGAGAAAAGAAAATATTGCAATCCTCTGGGAAGATGAATCTGGAAATACACGTAAGATTACCTATGAAACACTTCATACAGAAATAAACAAGTTGGCAAATGCGTTAAAAAAAATGGGTGTTAAAAAAGGTGACCGTGTTGGAATTTATATGCCGATGGTTCCTGAAATTGTTGTTGGGTTTTTAGCAGTTATTAAAATTGGTGCAATATCTGTTCCAATTTTTTCTGGTTTTGGTGCTCATGCTGTCGCCTCTCGACTTACCATTGCTGGTGCTAATGTCTTGCTTACTGCCGATGGTTCCATTAGGCGAGGTAAAACTGTTGAAATTAAAAAAGAAATCGAAAAAACAGTAGATCAAATATCTTCGCTTAAGCATGTCGTTGTGTATAAACACGTTGGCATTGACGTTCCCTGGAATGACAGCAGGGATCTTTGGTGGCAGGATATTGTTTCTCTCGAGTCAGATGAATGTGACTCTGAGTGGATGGATTCTGAAGATTACGCGATGATTATCTTTTCCTCTGGAACAACTGGAACGTCCAAAGGTACTGTTCATACCCACGGTGGCGCTCTTGCTCAGATAGTAAAAGAGCTTGGTTATTATTTTGATGTGAAAGAAGATGATGTATTTTTTTGGCTTACTGATATTGGATGGATGATGGGGCCTTGGATGATAATTGGTGTTCAAAGCCTTGGTAGTACAGTTGTCATTTTTGAAGGTGCACCGAATTATCCAAAACCAGACCGGCTTTGGGAGCTTATTGAAAAAAATAAGATTACTCATCTTGGAATTTCACCAACTGCTATTAGACTTTTGATGAGATATGGTGCTGACTGGGTTAGCGAACATGATCTTAGTTCATTAAGGATTCTTGGTTCTACTGGTGAGCCATGGGATCCTGATTCATGGAGTTGGTTTTTTGAAAAAATTGGTAACAAAAAACTACCGATAATAAATATTTCAGGTGGAACTGAGATTGTCGGTTGTTTTTTATCTCCGCTTCCAATCACATCATTAAAGCCATGTACGCTCCGAGGCCCAGGTCTTGGTATGGATATCGATGTTTTTGATGATGAGGGAAACCCTGTTCGTGGTGAGATGGGGCATCTTGTTGCAAAGAAACCAGTGCCGTCAATGACTCGAGGATTTTGGAATGAACCAGAAAGATATCTTGAGACCTATTGGTCAAAATGGCCAAATGTTTGGTATCATGGGGATTGGGCGAAAATTGATGAAGATGGTTTTTGGTCTCTTCATGGCAGAAGTGATGATACAATCAAAGTAGCGGGAAGACGTACGGGTCCTGCTGAAATTGAGGCTGCTCTTATCGATCATCCTGCAGTATCAGAAGCTGCAACCATTGGCGTTCCAGACGAGATCAAGGGTGAAGATATTGTTTCTTTTGTTGTTTTACAGCCAGATTTTAACCCAAATGAAGAGTTAAGAGAAGAGCTAAAAGGACAAGTTGTTAAGATTATGGGGAAAACGTTGAAACCTCGTGATATAAGATTTGTTACTGATTTGCCGAAGACGCGTTCTGCTAAGATAGTACGTCGGGTGATAAAAGCAAAATTTTTAGGTGAAGACAAAATTGATATATCATCTATTGAAAATCCTGCATCTGTTGATGAGATAAGAAACGCAAAATAGTTTTACTATCCATCAATTTATTATTATCTAACAATTTATAATTTAAATAAAAATGTAAAGGTTTTTAACGATTTATTTGTTTACAGCTGCTGAGGACTTTTTAAGATTTTTTTTGGTTCTTGGAGGAGAAGAAGTAGATGTCAAGAAAAGTATGTATTATTGGAGGGGCTACAACACCGTTTGATTATGGTCC
>JAUWCF010000119.1 GCA_030609445.1 Thermoplasmatota archaeon
GTTTTAGATGAATTATTACAAATATCTGCAGTTGACAGAGAAGAACTTTACATGACAAATCTTGTGAAATGTATGCTCCCAAAAAATCGGAAACCGAAGCAGGATGAAATTGACATGTGTAGCCACTATCTAGATGGAGAGATAGAGTTGATAAATCCAGAGATCCTGGTTCCTCTGGGACATTATGCAACAACATATGTTTTTAAGAAATATGAGCTTCCAGTTCCATCAAAGCAAGAATTTTATACAGTCTACGGCATGCTTTTTCTATCTGGCAAAAGGAAAATATTGCCCTTGCAACATCCTGCTGCTGTTTGCCATAACACATCTCTTAAAGACGTGTTGGTAAAAAATTATCACAAGTTAAAAGTACTGTCTAAAGATTGTAAATGGTATCAAGTATGCCCAATGAAAAGGTATTATGAAGAAGGAAAATTAGATAGGAAATGGGTTGAGTTATATTGTAAAGGAGATTGGGAGAGCTGTATCCGTTATAAAATGGAGATGAATGGAGAATGGCATGTAGATTGGATGCTGCCAGATGGAACCATTGATGAAAGATTGCACAGAGGTTATGAAAGAAGAGGGTAAAATGAAACTTACCATAGTCTACGATAATGAAGTATACAAAAAAGATATCGGATTAAAGTCAGATTGGGGTTTTTCCTGTCTGATAGAGACAACGATTGAAACAATTCTTTTTGATACAGGAGCAAAAGGCAAAATATTGCTAAATAACATGGAAAAGCTTGATGTAAATCCAGGGAACATCAGCAAAATAGTGATATCGCATGAACACTGGGATCATAACGGAGGATTAAAAGCAATTTCATCTCTTGTCGATGACGTGACACTTTACAGACTTGCAAAGAAAAGCCCAGGTGAAAACATGCAGCTTGTTTCAGCAGAGAACTCTTGTAAACTCACAGAAGGAGTATATACGACAGGCAGATTAGAAGGCTCACCTGTCGATGAACAATCTCTAATTCTTAAGGGTAAAAAAGGATGGTATGTACTTACTGGCTGCTCTCATCCAGGTGTGCAAACAATTCTTGATACAGCACGACAACAGGGAGATATAGTAGGTTTAATAGGTGGGCTGCATGGTTTTGACAACTTCATGCTTTTAGAAGGTTTGGATCTTGTCTGTGCAAGTCACTGTACAAAGCATAAAAAGGAGATACGTAGGTTATTTCCAAAAATATGTGTTGAGGGTGGTGTAGGACAGATATTGGAAATCTGAGTAATAAAGAGAGGATATCAATGGATTTGTTACTTGAAGTTGAAAAAGAAATAAAGCAGTTATCACAAGATGTAACAGGCTGTAAAAAATGCGATTTATGGAAGACAAGGAAAAATCCTGTTGTTGGCAATGGTTCACTTAATGCAAGTGTGATGTTTATCGGTGAAGCCCCAGGATATCATGAGGATATACAAGGTATTCCATTTGTCGGAAGAGCTGGAAAAGTATTTGACGAACTCTTACAGTCAATAGGACTAGAGAAAAATGAAGTCTATGTATGCAACACTCTGAAATGCCGCCCACCAGACAATAGGAACCCTTTCGACTCAGAAATTAAGGCATGCACGCCATATTTAGATAGGCAGATTACAGCAATTAAACCAAAGGTTATCGGAACCCTTGGTAACTTCGCAACATCATATGTCCTTGAAAAATTTGGACTGCAAGCTGAAAAAATAGGGAAAATCCATGGAAAAACATTCCACATTAGAAACTTGCTTTTTGAATCAAGAATAATTCCATTGTATCACCCTGCAGCAGCAACATATAATCCCAATATGAAGAGTGTTTTAATGGATGATTTCAAAGCTATTGCACTACACCTGTAAAAAACCAGTATGTCATGACAGAATATCCGGAAAAAGATTCTTCGCTGTTCATTAGTCCGTCTTTACCAAACATATCTTTTGTTTAATGGATTTGCCAAGTAAAGATACAGCAAACACTCCACCCATAAGAAGTACAATTGTTGCTCCAGGCGGAACGTCATAGCTAAGCGAGAGAAGAGAGCCAGTAAAAGTTGTTATGATGCCGATAGCTACGGCAAAAAGCATCATCTTCTTCAAATTACGGGTAAACAAACCAGAGACTGCAGCAGGAATCGTAAGCATAGCAATCACCAGTATCACGCCCACTACTTTGATTAATACGACAGTAGTGAGCGCGACAAGAACCAGCAGAAGTAGGTTCAGCATATCAACATTTACACCAGATATCTTTGCAAACTCCTCATCAAATGTCAGAATTTGAAAATCCTTATACAACAAGATAGTTATAATAAAAATAGCAAATACAAGACCGGTCATAAGATACAAATCTTGCATTTTAATAAGCAGTATATTGCCAAAGAGAATACTTACTGGCTCTTGGACAAGAATCTTGCTTCTATCTACTGCATTGAGAAAGATAACACCTAGAGCCATACCAACCACCCATAAAACACCAATTGTTGAATCATCTCGCATCCGGTTTTTTACTAGACGGGAACTGAGAACAACTGCAGCGATAAGCGCAAAAATTAATGCGCCTGACAATGGCTCAAACCACATCCAGCCCATTGTATATTGCAGATAGTATGCAAAACCAATACCGCCAAATGTTGTATGGGCAATACCACCGCTGACAAACACAATTCGTTTTACAACAACATAACTGCCGATGATACCACATGTGATACTTGCAAGAAACGCTGCAATAAACATACGTTGAACAAATGGAAATTGTAATAGATAGATGATATCTTCAAACATATGTTTTCTCCAGATAGTCCTATGACTTTTTTTTATTATGTTCGCCTAAAACTCGATGAGGTAGTCCATGTGCAATAATGTCTACTGGGCAGTGGTAAGTTGCTTCGAGCATCTCCTTTGTAATTATTTTTTCATCATGTATAAACATATATCGGTTAAGACAAGCCACACGAGTTACATATGAAGAAATGATTCCAATATCATGAGTTACAAGAACAATAGCTATTTTTTTGTTTAGTTTTTTAAGAAGCGTATACAGGCTTTCCTGCATGCTTTGATCTACACTTGCAGTTGGTTCGTCTAACAGCAAAATCTTTGGATGCGAAACCAAAGCACGGGCGACAAATACTCTCTGCCGTTGCCCTCCAGATAGTTCACTGATATGACGGTTTTTATATTCTGCCATCTTAACGGTTTTGAGAGCTTCTGCAGCTGCTTTTTTATCTTCAGCGGAATACCATGGAGATGATCCGCGTACGCTTCTTCGCCCCATTAATACGACATCCCAGACAGAAATGGGAAAAGCCTTGTCGTATTCAGCATACTGGGGGACATAGCCGATATATTTACGCCCAATTTTTGGTGGCGTTCCATAAACAAGAACCGTTCCATTCATGGGTTCTAACAAACCAAGAATTACTTTTAGTAAAGTTGATTTTCCTCCTCCGTTATAGAGAAAGTAGATTTGTTTATAGTAAAAAATAATAAAACAAATTGAAAATTGAATAAGGGAGATAGAAGTAATCAGGTAATAGCCAAGTAATTACTGGTGAAACGTCGTGATTGGTGTGGTAAAAGTCCACATAATAGCTGTGATGACTAACCCTTTATTCAATATAGTCGTGTAGCTCAATTGGTAGAGCAGTTCTTTTACACGGAAAAGGTTTAGAGGTTCGAGTCCTCTCACGACTACAATATTACTGCGTAGCTTAATTGGATAAAGCATTCGTTTTCGAAACGAGTTAGTGTAGGTTCGAGTCCTATCGCAGTAACATTAGTTAATTTTAGCCAGGTCGTGGTGTAAATGGTAAGCATCCCAGTCTGTGAAACTGGCGGTGAGGAGTCAAAACCCTCCGACCTGACCAAAGTTAATTAATTGTTAACATCTTTCTATTTACAAATATAGAAAAGTATGGTATAATCTAAACATAATAAATTTTATATTTTAATGAGTTCTTAAGTCGTCATGTTCCAGGTCAATGCATAA
>JAUWCF010000142.1 GCA_030609445.1 Thermoplasmatota archaeon
GTTTTACCGCCCATCTGATCTTTTTGTCATTTAATTTCACCATGTATTCACAAGGCGAAATATTCTGGCGAAATAATTTCAGGACTCTACACATAGCCATTGATGGGTTAAGTTTAAAATACTATGAGCGAAAAGGAAAAAAATATATGCTCCCAACAGAAGTAGAATAATGTATTGTTGATACATTTAACTTAAAATAGACGCACCACTAAAATATATTAAACTACAAAAAATTAGTATATACGCCATGTATGTTGCATACATAAGTGTCCATGCAGAAGTGTTTTCACATTTCTCATTTTTATGGCTGTGGAGCATAAACCAGAAGATGAAAAAACTCAGAATGGTCAGAAGGGCAAGTGGCAACAGGTAAAACTCTATGATATTGAACATTATTAATGGAATGATCAAGGCAAAAGCACTGCCCATAAAGAGGAGAGAAATGAACGAGGCTTTCTTAAGTCCTAGAACATTGACAAGAGTTTTTGTTCCTGACTGTTTATCTGCATCTGCATCAAGTATATCTTTTGTTGCGGTTCCTCCAAAAAGAAAGAGTGCTGAGATGGTTCCGATTGCAAGCGGTAGGTTTTGAAATGGATTTGCAAAGACACTCCATGATGCAAGTACTCCGAGAAATCCTCTTGGTATAGCGACCCATAGTTGGTTGATGAAGAGGAATTTTTTCATTCGTGGCGGTAGTGAATATGTTATTGAAAAAAATGCAATGAAAAGAACAAGCAAACTAAACGTTACATTAATGGCGAGTGATAACAACATTGCAACGATGTAAAGTAGAAATGATATGTTTTGCGCTTCTTTTCGTGAAAGTATCCCCTTTGGTATAGGTCTGTATGGTTTTGATAGTTTATCTTCTTTGTAGTCAGTTGCTTGGTTGAGTGCGTTTGATGCACCATTTAATAAAGCAAAACACAGACTTGCAGGAATAACTGTTAATATTATGGTGAGAAAAGTGACGTCGGTTCTTCCAGAATAGATAAGACTTGCTATCATAATGCTACTTGAAACAATGATTGGAGCAAGGAGAGTAAATGGTCGAAGCAGTTCGATATATCCCCTTATTTTTTCATTCATGTGGCCTCACCCAGTTTTGTCATGATAAAAAGTTGCGGTTTATGAGTAAATAGATATATCAACTTGCTAACAAGGGAGTATAAACTGTTAATTCTCATACAATATTGTTTCTTTTTTCTGACTATATAAGACTTCTTTTACAACTATTACCGTAATAATGAATATGTTCTCTAAACTTGCTTTTGTTATGTAATGTCAAGTAAGGAACGTGCAAATATCCTTTTTGACATATCATGCCATATAGATAATTGGGGACGGTCGGATATATATTTTCCTCTCCTATTTATAAGATGGATTTGGTTAGATATTACGGTATACAAATGGTGTAATTTTTGGAATAATATATCAGATACTTTGGGATGGGGCTGGAACCTCCCGTATCATTAATCAGCTCATCAAAACGAGTAAAGGTTATATCGTTACGTTTAGTTTATTATCAGAACATAATTTTTATTAAAAAATTAGTGAGACGCTTCTTGCACTCGCTTTACGCCGTCAATGTCATTAATTACTGTTGCAACTGTTTCTGGAACCAACTCCTCCCATGATTTGTTCTGCATCATCCTTTTGCGGATCTCTTTGCCAGAATATTTTTCTCGTTTGAAAAGAGATGTTTCCTTAACGACATATCCTTTTTCTGAAAACAACTTTTTTGTAAAAGAATTATTGGAAAGGACGACATCAAAATCTGAAACAATTGAAACAACATGAGACACCCACTTTGGAGGATTATGAATATCTGGAATTGTAACTATCCTGTAATTTGTTACTCCTATAGCATTTAATGATTTTTCTATCATCATTTTCCGTTCATCATGGGAAAATGGATTCTCAGATGTATTGCTGTATTGCGAAGAGCCGATACCTATAATTATTTCATCATACTGATTACAAATACTCTGTAAAAAACGAAGATGCCCTTTATGAAATGGTTGGAAACGTCCGATAAATAATGCGTTCATATTCATACTTGAAATAACAAAGAACAATTATTACTTTTGCTCTGGAGAAAATATGGGTTTGCCTTGTTTTTTATCTACAGGTTTTAAATGTGCATCTGTCTTTTTTTTCTCAGATTCAAGCTCAACTTTTCCTACTATCCTCAGCGGTCTCATCGCTTTCAGCTTTCTGAGGAGCTCTTCTTTACCCTCGCCGACAAGAGCGTTCTCTAAAACATCATTAAGAGTCTCTACAGGGATAATCTCAATTTTTCCTTTGTATTTTTCTTCAATTAATACATCATTCAGATTCGCCTTCGGAATCAAAACTTTTTTAATTCCAGTCTGAGCAGCTGCCTCTATTTTTGCAGTAACCCCACCGATAGGAAGGACTGTCCCTCGGATGCTGATAGAACCAGTCATAGCGACATCTTGGCGTACATAAACGTTTTCCATAGCAGAAATGACAGCGGTAATAAGCGATACGCTCGCAGAATCCCCTTCGACACCTTCATAGGTTCCAATAAATTGGATATGAATATCATGCTTTGAAATATCTCGCCCCATATATTTTTTAATGATTGCGGAAATATTTTGAACTGATTCTTTAGCTATCTCTCCAAGTTTACCCGTTGCAATTACCTTTCCTTCAGATTGAGATCCTGCAGGAGTAACTTCTGCAACAATGGGGAGAACAAGTCCTGAAAACTCGCTCATGGAAGGATCAGCAGAATGTACAGCAAGTCCATTCACTGCACCAATCTCTTTTCCCTCTGTTCTATAGGAACGATATTGGCTCTGAGATTCCAACGCTCTATCAACGACTTGTTGTTCAAGAGATCTTGCTACTATTTTCGCATCGATAACATGTTCCTGAGTTACTAACTTTTCTCCCTTTTCATATGAAATATCTCCAGCAGCTCGTACGAGTCCACCTAGTTCTCGCAGTCGAAGGGAAAGTTTTCCTTTCCGTCCTGCTCTACGTTGTGCTTCATGAATAATTTCTGCTACTGCTTCTCTATCGAAATGAGATATTCTCTCATCCTTTTTCACTTCTTGAGCGACAAAACGAACGAGCTTTTCTCTATTCTCATTCGTATCGTCCATGATGCTATTCAGATAGACCTCATAGCCATACCCTCTAATTCTCGAACGTAATGCAGGATGCATTCCTCGGAGTGCATCTAAATTACCTGCAGAAACCAAGATAAAGTTACATGCTGCAGGCTCTGTCTTCACCATTGCTCCAAAACTACGTTCTGATTGACCAGTAATTTGAAACTTTTTCTCTTGAATTGCTGTCAAAAGATGTTGTTGCGATGGAAGACTCAGTGTGTTTATTTCATCAATATAAAGAACTCCTTTATGTGCTCGATGTATCGC
>JAUWCF010000033.1 GCA_030609445.1 Thermoplasmatota archaeon
ATTTTTTGCATTTCGAAGAGCCATACCAACAGTAGCATCACCTTCTATTAGATTTAACATGTAATCCTCTGCAATAAGAGACCCGAAATGAAGGTCAGGAAATTCTTTTTTTACAATATAATCTAACGATGTTTTAACAAATTCTCTTGGTTTTATTCCTGGGAAGACTAAGCCTTGATGTCGGGTTGGTGCAACAATTGCGTTGACGCCGGCATGAAGATACGCCTGAGTCAAACAATTCTCAGGCAGTAATCCATCTATTCTGCCAGTGATGCAGCTTTGAAGAAACATTGTGCTCGGTCCAAATTCCATGTTTTCAACATGTCTTACTGTATATGCCCCATGCAGGGATAGGCCACTTCTCATACCTTTTGGGCTAAATGGCCTGGAAAGCCATGATATCGGCGGGAAGCCTCTTGAGTCAAGCAGGAGATCTCCCATTTCACATAGATAATACATTCCATGCCCCATGGCATAGATGAAGCTGCTGTTTTGCTGATAATCCCCACCTTTTACAATTCGTTCTCCGCTAAGCATTTCGATAAAATGTGGGAAGAGAATATGAGAGCGTTTCGTATTTTTTGCTAAATTTTTGAATCCTTCTCTTTGTGACGCAGTTAAAAACGTATTTTTAACGTCATATCCTCCTTTTTTCATGTTTTCTGAGAGCCTTAAATTTACAAAAAGTGTCTCACCGGATGGCCATTTTGTTGCTTCTTCTTTTGGTAGCTGCATCATCGCGTTGAGTAGTGGGCTTATAACTGGTAGAAATCGTGATTCAATACTTGCACAGGTTTGAACTGTAGCTGTATTCTTCCAAGAATCACGCTTTTCAATAATGTTTTCATAAAACAATGTTCTTGCAATTAACGCTGAGCAGTCTTCAGCATCCCAGGAGGTAATTCTTCCAACTGCATTTTCCATAAATGGATAATCGGTAAACTCGTCGTTTTCTAAATCATATGAATCTGGATCGATGTTGCCGTAGATAAAATCGTTTGGAAGCCCAAAACCTTTTATCGCCATATTCCCGTGGCTGTGATTTGATGAATAGTAAAACATCGGTATCATTGTTGTGTCTCCGAGTATTGCAATATAAATAGGTTCTTTTGTATAATGATCTCGTAAAAGTTTTGTTTCATCAGTTGGAATACCGGTGATTTTAGCTAGCAAATCATTAAGCTGCTTGTGTATAGTTAAAACATGTTCGTTACAGTGTGATATCAAGCGTCCATTTTCAGCAGGATAAACACTTCCCGAAATACTAATTGTTTCGTCTCCCGCAAATGCAAAACTCGTATTTGCAAAAATAATTCCCTTGTAATATGCTGTTAGATAAGGAGATAACGATGATAGATTATTCATCAAGGGTTGCACTGGTTTATCTATTCTTTCAACTGTAATTTCTAATTTATATTCTCCTTCTGTGTTTGAAAACCATTTTCCTATGACTTGGGCTGTGTAATCTCCAGGTTTGTTATGTGTGATAGTTTCAGCGTGTACTCTATCTTCAACAATATCGTTATTTTGGATTTCAGGTAGACCTGCCTGTGTGGTTGTATACATCCTTGTATTTCCGTCAGGGTCATTAATAACAAGCATGACTTCATCGCCAAGTTCGCTGACATGTTCAGAATTTTTATTTACTAAATCTATTTTTATCCGTGCATATTTGTACTTTTCAGGAACTGTAAATGTGTGGGACTTTGAAGAATCTTTAAATAAATTGTTTATAGATTGAGCTGGAAGTATAACATTTGAGGAGGTCGTATCTTCAAACTCATAGCAAACTTCATCTAGCACTGTAACGTCTGTTACATCTAGAGGGTTGGAGATGGTGACATAACCAACTCCTCCGAATCGTTTGTTTATAAAACGTATGAGCAGATCGTTTATCTCCTCGATATTTTCAAATTTGTGGGTTTTTCCATATGCATCCAGATTTCCACAAATAAACGTATAATTCACACTAAGTTTTTCCAGTTGAGCCTCTATGTTTTCAATACTATCTGTCACAAATATTGGAATATTAAGATAACTTGCCAGTGGAGCAGCAACTATGCCCATTTCATATCCAGTTTGACTATTTTCAATAATTAACGTAGCATTAGATGTTTTCCAAACGTTACTCAGCTCTATGGACATCTTTTCTGGCGAATTAGTCTCTATTTTGTTATATAAAGCAGAATAAAGATCTTTGAATCTAGTGGTTGTTTCTGATGGATTCTTTATATCTTGAATTAGAAGTGGTTGAACATACCTCTTGGTTTCATCATAATACAATGAGATGGGGGTGGCGATTACTGCATAAAAGGGATTATCTTTGCTAACAATAGTGGGTATGGCATTCTGGAGTCGTTGTGATTGCATTTTTTCAATTGTTTCTAAATCAAACTTTGTTATAATGTTAAATGGCTCCAAAACAGATTCTGGTTCTATGTCAATATCTTTTTTTTCTTCTGTTTTCTCAAGGCAACCTGTTAGACATAGCAACAACAAAACTGTAAGAACTCCAAATTTTTTCGAAACCATTCTTTTCCAACACTATATAATTATACATTTATATAAATCATTTCTATGCTACTTGTAAAGATAGAAATACATAAAGGATGTAAGTATCTAAACATGTGATAAAATCTTCTTTTCTTCAGCTTCAGAAGTCGCTTTCTTTATCTTTTCTCTATGCTTTTTTATCCCATGGCTATCAAAATTATTTCTTATCATAAAAACAGCATCATCACCTAACAGCGTAATCACTGTAGGTTCCTCTAAACCATGAGAGTTGAGAAGTTCAACATTGGTTAATATATCCTCAGCTTTACCCGTTCCAACAACTCTACCTTTATCCATCAAGATGGCTTTATCACAGATTTCAAGCAACATTTCGATATCATGTGATGCAATGATTTTAGTTGATTTGAGCGTTTTAAGAGTTTCAATTATACGTCTCCTCCCTCCAGGATCAAGATTTGACGTTGGCTCATCAAGAAGAAGAATATCGGGTTTCATTGAAAGAACAGTAGCAACTGATATCCTTTTTTTCTCACCAAAACTCAGATGATGTGGACATCTTTCTTCGAAACCAGCAAGACCAACCTTTTGAAGAGCTATATGCACTCGTTTTTTTACTTTTTCTTCTGAAAACCCCATATTTATCGGACCAAAAGCAACATCGTCAAAAACTGTTGACATAAACAATTGATCATCAGGATCCTGAAAAACAACGCCAACTTTTTTTCTAATATCTCTCACATTTTTTTTATTTAAGGCTATTCCTGCGATTGTAATGCAACCGTTCTCATTTTCTATAACTCCGTTAAGATGCAAAAGTAATGTTGATTTCCCTGCACCGTTTTGACCGACAAGAGCAACAGTTTCACCTTTAGATATCTCAAAACATACATCATGTAATGCAGGTGTATCATCAGGATAGATGTAACTTAGATTTTTGACAACAACGTCCTTTTTCTTAGATGCCATAAGTATCATACACGTCGAGTATTTTTGTCAACACAATTACATGAAGTGACAGTGACCAAATAATAATCAGGGAACATTTTATCGCATCTTTTTTCGTCATTTTAAATGAATGTAGTGTTTTCATGTCTCCATTGTAGCCACGGGAAAGCATTGCAGTTCTTATCCGTTCTCCTCGTTCGTAGCTGCGTACCAGTGTCATCCCGATGACGTTACTTAGAACATGAAGGTGCAGTATACGTGATTTTTTTCCAACGTTTCGTGATGAAACTGATCGAAGCGCTCGTTGAAACTCGTTTGAAACAACAAAGACATATCTATAGACGAAAGAAATCATTTGAACAAGTTTCTTTGGCAGTTTGAAATGTTCAAGTGTTTTTATAAACGTCACAAACTTCATTGTGGAAAGCATCGGGAAGATAAGCAGCATCACTGAAAATGCTTTAAGAGAAATCAGGCATGCAAGCAAAATTCCTTCTTGATATACATAAAGAAATCCAAAAGATAACACAGTCTTTCCAGGTACTGTAAATGGAAGAACAATTAGTACTGCAAAGATAAAAAGTGCTACCCATTTAAATCGTTTTAAAATAAATAGCAATGGTATTTTTGAAAGAAATGTTAGAATAATTGTGCTTATGAGGGCTATCACTAAAACTTTGATGTCGTTAAGTAGTACAATTGAGAAAATTAGGAAGAGAAAACAAATTATTTTTGCTCGTGGATCAAAACTATGAAACGGAGATTTTAAGTATGCATACTTGTCGATATCAAAATGCGTCATTTTTTCTTCCCAGCGTTTTTTGTTTTCCAAGAACTATAGAGACTTGCAATACCTGCAAGTCCTAAAAGGTATCCAAGTCCAGCGATCACTTGAAACGGTAAAAAAGCATCATCTGCCTTACAATCAGCAGAACCACCAATGGTTACAGAGTCTTTATGTCCAACCTGCTCTACTTCAACAGTCATGTTTTCTGAGTCAACATCTTCTGTTATATCAAAACTAAATCTTCCATCTTCATCTGTTGTCCCCGTAAGATATATTCCTCCATCTGATGTGTATACAGTAATTTCTGCATTTTTTGCAGCCTTTCCATCAGCAAAGTATGCCTCAACTGTGATGGTCTGTTGTACTACATCAAGATAAATTCTATGGGCGCTAACAGAAACGGAAGCTGTTGTTAAAAGCAGAAGAGTCAGACATATAATTTTAAGGATTTTTTTCTTGTTTTTCTTCATTTTTTCACCACTACTAACATTTCAGGTTTCACTCTTTTTAGAAACCCTGCAATTCCTCCAACCAGTATTGTTTCAATAACGATGACTGGGATATGAGCTGCTACAAGTATTACAATCAAACCAATAAGTTCTGCTCCAGTCAACATAAGAGCAATGGATGTAAATAGTACTGCAAGAAATATTGCAGTTCCTCCCGCAAGACTTCCTCCTAAAACATATCTTTGTTTCCATGATGTTTTTTTTATCACAACTGTAAAAATCCCGTAGGATATAAGTGCTGGTAGTCCCATAGTAAGAGAGTTAATACCTATGGTTGTTACTCCTCCATGTTGGAAGAGAAATGCTTGTAGGAGAACTGCGAGAAAAACAGCTGGAAACGCACCTAGGCCAAGTAGTATTCCTGCAAGACCTGCAAATATGAGATGTACGCTAGATGGCCCTATGGGGATGTGAAGTAATGATGCGACAAAAACTGCTGAGGCGACAAGTGATATTTTTGGTATTTCTTCTGTTTTTATCTTTGACAGTGTGTATGCTAAAAGAAAGCCTGTTAGTATAAAGCCAAGGATCCATATTTCTGGTGCGAGAATTCCATCTGCTATGTGTACCATTATTGTTTTTTCCTCCACCATAATACGATTCTTAAATTCGTGCTACGACGTATTAAAATATTATTTATAAGATTTTTGGTAACAAAAAATTTATATTCGTGCCACGATTATCTGTTAAATGTGTTACCATGGAAAAAATAACGAGATTTGGCGTATCAATTGAACCTGATCTTCTTAAAAAATTTGATAAAGTCATCAAGAAGAAAGGCTATGAAAACCGTTCAGAAGCAATACGAGACATCATAAGAAAAAATCTTATAGCTGAAAAAACTGAAGATCCAAACACAGAAGCAATAGGGACCTTAACCATGATATATGATCATCATACTGGAAATTTAACAAACAGACTTCTTGATTTACAGCACCACCATTATAAAGAAATTCTGACAACAACACACATCCATGTTGATCATGATAACTGCCTGGAAGTACTTGTCTTAAAAGGAAAAACCAGAAATATTCAAAAACTTGCAGACAATATTAAATCATTAAAAGGAATAAAACATGGAGAACTCGTCATTACCGAAAGCAAACTATAATTTTTATTTCTGTATTGATGCGTTAAGATCTTTTACAAAAGTTTTGACATCGACGCCATGAACTGCAGCAATATCACTAAGCTTCTCATAAGATGCCGCGGTACAGCCGATGCAACCCATATTGTATTTTGCAAACACCGATGCAGCCTCTGGATATTTTTCAATTACTTCTTTTATATTCATGTCTTCTGTGATAGTGCCTTCTGCCATATTTTTCACCAATTTTAAAACTCGAAATTAATATCTATCATATAATATTTGCCCCCGTATGGTGTGAGGAGAACCGGACGGCGGTTCCGGAAAAGGAGAAAAAATGTGATGGGTGCGACTCCGTCCGGTAGATGCTTCTAAACTCAATACATACTTTTCAGTATTTAAATGGGAACGAGGGTTTGGTGAAAGTATTCATTTTCCTTAATTTTATATATATTAATAAGGTCATATATAGATATATTTTTACATATCTCTATTGGTTATATGTCAAAGAGAATTTTAACATAAAATGGTTCTGTATCTTTCACTTCTAACATATGATACGTTACAGCCTTTACCTCAACACCCATCTTATGCTTGGAGGTATCATATTCCTCACCAAACACTTGTGCTGAAAGATGATTTTCATCAATTGCAACTTTAAATGAGCCAAACACAAGATTTTTTGCACTATTCAAAAACAAAAGCTCAGACAACCAATCTACTAGCAACTGTTCAAGATCAGGTGCTTCTAACTTAATACTATACTGTCCAACAATACCAATTTTTGAATTATCCGTAATAATATCAAACATCCCTACTGCAGCATTTTCAAACGCTTCTGAAATAGTTTTACCATAAGCTTTGATGCATACGTCTGCTGTGTGGTCAATAAGTTCATATTTTTTCATAATGCCTTCCTTTGATACGATAAATGTTTATGTGTTTAAAGATATACCTATCGTAATGAATGTTGCCGTTCTGTTTTCAGGAGGAAAAGATTCAACCTATGCTGCATACCTTGCAAGAGAACATGGACACAAAATCTCTGTTCTTATTACCCTTATTTCAGAAAATCCTGAAAGTTACATGTTTCACACACCCTCAATATCAAAAGTAGAAAAACAAGCAGAGGCAATGGAAATTCCTCTGATAATTAAGAAAACAAAAGGAGAAAAGGAAAAAGAATTAGTTGACTTAGAAAAGGCGATTGTTGAAGCTGCTGATAAGTACAGGATTAAAGGAATTGTTACAGGAGCTGTTGCAAGTGTTTATCAGGCAAGCAGGATTCAGAAAATTTGTGATAATCTAGATTTGGAATGTTTTAATCCATTATGGCAAAAGAATCCTGAAGAATATTGGGATGATCTTTTAAAAAATGGATTTGAAATTATTATTGTTGGAGTATCTGCTGAGGGCATGGGCGAGGAATGGTTGGGCCAAAAAATTGATAGAAAAATGTTAAATAAACTAAAGGAGATAGAGAGAAAGTTTAGAATTCATCTTTCCTTTGAAGGAGGTGAAGCTGAAACATTTGTTGTGGATTGCCCCTTATTTTATAAAAAATTGAGAATACTGAGATATGAAAAGAAATTCTCTAAAAGCAGTGGAATTTATAATATAATTAAGATTGCATTAGATAATAAGTAGTCTATATTCTCCTCTTTTGACCCTCTCTATTATTTTTTTATTTTTCCAATAATCCCATATGATTTTTCGAGGAGATACATATCCTATGATGTGGTGGAGCTCACTGAATCTGGAATGAGTTAGCTTTCAAAAAAAGGGAATGAAAAAAAGTGAAATTGTGTAGAGATCGAGTATGTCGCATGTTTTAACATTCTATGTAGTTTAAACCTATCATTTGTTGGATAAATAAAAAGAGCCGTTGGTCAATGTTTTTTTCTTTTGGGAATTCTTTGTTAAGAACCTTAAGTATGTCTTTTAATGTGTTTTTTCCGTCGCAGTGCTGCCATACAATAGAGCCAAGTTTGTCCATGTTTGCAGTAAATACGTTGTCCTTTTTGATTAGTTTACAAAAAGAAATCCAAATATTGCTTTTGAACTTCGGAACCTTTATCTGTACGAGTCCTTCCTTGTTTGTCTCCCATTGAAAATCTGCTCGTGTCGGTTGGTATTGGAGCATTTCTTCAACGGTTGGCAGACGAGGTTTCTGTTTATTCTTCTTTTGCAAATATTTCCCTCAGTGGGATATATGCTAGGAGCATTGCGATAAAGAGGAATATGATGATTCCTGGTAGTACTGGCGGATAGTCAAATATTGCCAGATCTATGCCGCCGATGATGAGGAATGCAACAATAACTCCCATCAGTGCTTCTCCAGCGATAAGCCCAGCAGTGAGAAGTAATCCTGATCTTATAATCTTTTCT
>JAUWCF010000023.1 GCA_030609445.1 Thermoplasmatota archaeon
ATGGGGAACAAGTAATAGTCAGGCTATTGGAAATGATGGTACGATATATGTTGGAACTGATAATGTCTATGCTATCTGGCCAGATGGAACTACAAGATGGATTTTTGATTTAGGTTCTCATCATATGGGAAAATCTTCCCCTGCTATCTCTGCTGAAGGTACGATTTATATAGGTTCGGAAGTTGATAATAATTTTGGCGGTGATATTATAGCTATTAACCCTGACGGTACATTACAATGGCGTAAAGGGATTGCTCATGAATGGATTGATTCTTCTCCATGTATCGGTCCAGATGAAAGTGTATATATTGGCTCAGCATCCCTTCAAGGTTTTTTACATGCTTTTGGCCCCGTTGACTCAAATGAGCCCCCTAACGCTCCTACTATTTCTGGTGAAACAAATGGGGAGGTAGGTGAAGGTTATTGGTATACGTTTAATGCTGTTGATCCTGACCATAATCCCATTACTTTATATATTGATTGGGGTGATGGTGATGAAGGTTGGAGATGGGAATGGGCTTCAGGGGCAAATACATATGCTGAACATTCCTGGGATGAAGAAGGTAATTATACTATAAGAGCTAAAGTTAAAGATACACTTGGAGAGGAATCTGATTGGGGTTATCTTGAAGTCACAATGCCAGTAAACCAACACTCCTATTCGTTTCTATTACTTCAACGGCTTTTTGAACGTTTTCCACATGCTTTTCCAATACTTAGAAATTTACTAGAGTTGTAATCTTAACCTTTAATCAAGAGGCTATGATGAGAGTTTCGAGATGTTTTTCTCGAAGAAAAATTGTACTCTAATCATAAACTATTGATTAGATTTTGATCCCATCATAAGGTATTTTGATAATTGAAAAGAACGTTATAACCTGCTGTATCCAACTTCTCTTTTAATGAGTTCAACGACGTTTACTTTCTTCTTATCAATAGAATAAATAATACGATAATCTCCAATTCTGAGTCGATATTTCTTCGGATCGGTATCTTGCAATACTTTAATGTCACAATGTGGTCGAGATGTTACTGGATCTTCTTTAAGTTCTTGTAAATGTTTTCTTATTCTATCTTGTGTATTCTTTGGTAATTCGTGAAATGATTTTTGAAATGTTCTGGATACAAGAACGGTGTATACCATTCAGGTCACAGCTCTTCTAATGGGATAAATTCGTCTTCAGCAAGAATCTTGTTCCATCTTTCATCCATTTTTTTCCAAGCATATCGTTTGATGAGTTTTTTTACGATATTATCATAGGTTTCGCCTTTTACACCAAGTTCAAGTAATGCCTTTTTTGTTTGCTGTGTAATTGAAATTGTTGTATTTGCCATATCATATCACGTTTTATAACTATTATAATTATTATAACCATCATAGTATTTATAATTTTTGCCTTCATTCTATACTTTTCGCACTCAAAAAATCACACAGTTGAATGTTTTAACATTATTCCTGAAGAACCCTCATTCTAGTTACTATCTCAGAGAATCCGCACGGTTTTTAGAACGATTTCCAAATGCCTTTCCGATACTTAGAAACATATTTGGAGTGTAATACACTAACAATATCTTCTGCGTTTTAATAGAATGATCAGAATAGCTGATTGAAGTGGTTTATTTTACGGGATTTTTGTTAGGAAGAAAAATTGTGTTCCTTCTGCAGTTTCATCTGTAAAAGATCCTTCATTGCATTCTGCTGTAATTGCTATTTTAATAGGTCCAAGTCCTAAGAAAATATCTGAGTTTACTGCAACTTCATCATCAACCACAAGTTCTGGTATAGTTCCTGAGAACGTTTTGTTTATCAAGTCGAATATCCCGCCTGTTACCGTTATCGTCCATTCAACTCCTGTTGCATCTGCATCACCAGTATTTTTAATCATAGCCTCTACGCCAAATCCTCCAGTTACATCACCAATTTCTATATCTGGATGTGCATGTGGATCCTTAAAAAAAGCAAGAGATGGATCACCAAACAAGTTTAACTCATAATAAACCCATCGTATACAGGATCGTCCGATAATATACAGATTATCTTCTTTGGAATCCTGATTAGCTCTACCGATCTCAGGCATATCTTCGTCAAATACAGCATCCCAAAACTGTCTATGAAATCGTTGTGAATCACCATCGGTACTATATGACCAGAACCAGCCATATCTTGCATTCATAATTGCTGCAAATGCTCCATTTTGAGATTTGGCAGTAAAGTGTTCTGCAATACAATCTCCTTCATCGAATCCTCCTGCCATACAGCCTTGAGAATAGATAAAACAATAATCATCATTTATGAGGGAATAAACATCACCGTTTTCCATTTTCATATTGTAATAATAATAAGAATGCCCGAGATGGTTTATTATGTGAACGCCATCATTTATCAGGGCCATAATATCTGATTTTGACCAATCACCATCACGATCATATAAAGTATCAATTATGTACACGTCAGATGGAATCCCAACTGTAGTATATCCATCATCATTTGAACCATCTATCAATTGATCAAGATAATTTCCGCCCCATGTTGCTATTCCATAGTCGCCAAGACATTCACCCGCAAGAAGAACTTTGTCCAGGTACTCATCATCGGATTGCATATAAGAAATAGTTTTATCAACAAAATATCCCACTTCGTTTAAATTTCCCACACATGCACGACCAACATAAACTTCAGCAAAAAGATCAACATCGCCACCACCCTCACCATCAGTTGGCTCACCCCACTTGTTATCACCATCATAATTATAAGGACCATCTAGACAGCCATAGTAGAGATCAGAAGGCATATATGTCTCATAGGGCGTAGTTTCTTCATCAAGTCCAAATACCCAGAGAATCCTTGCGGGAACAACATCGTCATCACCGCCGATGAGAACGTAGTCTATCCCCAAGTCAGTATATGCATCTCCGATATAATCCCGTATATCCTCTGGAGTGCTTCCTCCAACATCAGAGAGTGTTTTAATTACGGTAGTTATTCCTTCATAGTCATGAGCATTTTTTAAAAGTTCAAAACCATCTTTCAACCCGTCTGTTGTAAGAATAAGAAGATCATAAGAATCAACTGGATGAGCATCAGGTTGAGTATATGTTGTAACGGCTTTGGGATTGTCAACTTTATTTATAATCTCAAGTCTGTCTTTTTCAAACCCGCGATATAAAGGATTTATTGTTTTATCCCAACTGAGTTTTACAGAAACAGTCATGTCATTATAGCAAAAGAGTTCTCCTGATGCTGGTATATATTGAACAGGGTATAAATCCAAAACAAGAATCTTATATCCTCTAAACCAATAAACACCAACTTCTGTAAAGAGATCACCAGGAAATTCATTACTGGAACTGTAAATCTTTTCATCCGGAGTGGGTAAAGATACTAAATCACGCTTTGATAACGGAACTATTTCACCTACAGGTTTAACAAAAAAACCTTCACCTAAACACATCTTTTCACTAGTAGTAATTGTTATTTTATCTACCGTTGTACCTTGAGGCAACAAAATGTATGATCCTTTAATAGGCAGACATGGCTCATCAGGATTACCCGTACTACTAACACCAGGTAAAACAACTTCATCATAGATAGTATTTTCAATATTTATCTTCTTAATAGTTGGTTGTTCAAATGAATAATTCATCACAATTTGATTCGAGTTATCTCTGCGTTCTGCAACTGCCAGAGAAGATGCAGACATAAGAATTAAACTCGCCACAATTAAAACAGCCTTATAATTAAAAGTTACTTTTTCCATAACGCTCATCATATTTTTCCCTATACATATCTACGGAATCTTGGTTAATAAACTTTTTCAATATTTATATTCGTAATTAATCATATTAACTATTATTCTTATGTAATTAGTAAAAAGAGCGATACATCAACTCGAAATATCTCTAAAAGTCCTTAACAACTCCCTCAAGTATACCAAGTGCTTCATCTATTTCTTCAGACGCAATTATGAGAGGTGGACGAAATCGGATTGTTGTTGCACCACAGCCCAGTACGACTAAATCCTTTGCATATACCTTCTCTCTTAGTTCATCTCGCTTCTCAGGAGTTGGAAGATCAAATGCACACATAAATCCTCGTCCCCGAACATTTGATATTTTATCAGGATATTTCTGAGCAATTTCTTCAAGACCAGCCAAGAGATGTTTGCCTTGTATTTCTGCGTTTTTTACAAGGTTTTCTTCATCAATTACTTCAAGATATTTCTGACAACGGACCATATCAATAAGATTTCCACCCCAGGTAGAATTAAGTCTACTTGAAACATTAAAAACGTTATCTTTTATTTCATCAACTCGACTTCCAACCATAATTCCGCATACTTGTGTTTTCTTTCCAAAAGCAACAATGTCTGGTATGAAATCAAAATGTTCATACGCCCACATCTTACCAGTAAGCCCAACACCTGTCTGTATTTCATCTAAAATAAACATCATCTCATGTTCATCACAAAGCCTTCGCAGTTCAACAAAGAATTCATTTCTGAAATGATTATCTCCACCCTCGCCTTGTATCGGTTCAATAATAAGTGCAGCAATATCATCAGGATTCTTTGCAACAGCAGTTTCTATCTCAGAAACTGCTTGTTTTTCAAGTTCTCGTACATTATCTAGGTTTTCTTTATTGAGAGGAAAGGTAATCTTTGGGTTTGTAACACGTGGCCAATCAAACTTTGTGAAATACCTAATTTTATTGAGATTAAATGTATTGGTCATCGACAAAGTATAACCTGTTCTCCCATGAAACGCCTCTTTGAAATGTACAACTTGTGTTCCAAGATTTTCACTTTTTCCGTTTTCTATATTTTTACGTATCTTCCAGTCAAACGCTGTCTTTATACCATTTTCAATAGCAAGCGCGCCGCCGCTGACAAAAAAAAGATGCTTGAAATCACTGGGGACTGCATGTTTTGAAAAACTTTCAACAAATTCAGCCATCTCAACTGTATAAAGATCAGAGTTTGTCGGTTTATTAACTGCAAGTTCACCCATTTCTTTAATGAATCTTGGTGTCGTAAGTTTTGGGTGATTACATCCAAGTGGAGCTGATGCAAAAAACGAGAAACAATCAAGCATAAATCGTCCTGTTCTTGAATTATATATCTTGCATCCTTTACTTTTTTTCAAATCTAAAACAAGATCAAAACCATCAGTAAGCATATATTCAGATAGTGTTTTATGGACATCTTTTGGTTCAACGATCATACTATTCACCCCTGTTAAAATGTGGCTTGTGCCTGTTAGAGCGGTATCATTCATCCTTATAAAATGATATCGGTATTTGAAGTATACACCAGGAAAAGTTTATATAGAGACTGTAACATATTAACAATTGTTATTTATCAAAGGGGAATAATATGAATAAGAAGAAAACAAAACATAATAGCAGTCGGAATTGTTGTGATAGTACTAGTCATTACAGGAATGCAATGCATCTCAGCTCGAGAAACAGAAGACACTGAACTTCAAATCTCCTCCATTAAAGGGGGACTTTTACAAGTATCAATAGATATTGAAAACATTGGCTCAGTTACCGCTGAAAATATCACCTCTTCAATCTCTGTCACTGGAGGGATATTAAATAAAATCAATGTATACCACGAATGTAGTGGATGCGGCAGCTGTGGCACTACCCTAAAGCCTGGTGAAATAAAAACAGAAAGCACTCTTGAGTCAGGAATAATTTTTGGGTTCGGTCCCATCACTGTTGACGTAACAGCAGATGCATTAAATGCAGATATGGTCACTGCATCTGCCCAAGGATTTGTTATTGGATTTTTTGTTTTAATCCAATAAATATCCTTTTTCTTTTTTTTATTCCACATTTACAAAATAAATTTTATTTTAAAAAATTCATAAATACAAATTTTTTCAAATTGACATTTTTGCAGAATAAGTTTAAATATAATCAGTGATAAAAATTGACATACTATAAGATTGAATTTGGAGTTGATATATGTGGAAACAATAACCAAATCTGAAACAGACGAGAAATGTATATGCCCAAACTGCGGGGAGATAATGAAAAGATCACTTGACGCATCAATCCCCCTCTATATTTGTCCTAAATGTGGTTGTTCCATTGAGAAAACAGATCAAAATCTTGACTCTGATATGACATGTCCGAACTGCAATCAACTATTAGACGGCAGCGAATGCCCCTATTGCGGCTACGACTTAGGATCAGACTTCGACTAAAAAAATTACTAAGAGAGGGAGGGAAAGCAGGAAAGAAATTGATGGGGTGCCTCCTCTCTCAAAAAGAAAAAAAGTGGTTTTAATTAAGACTCACACTGTTGATCTCATCAAGGGTGTTAAGATTGTTCATCTTCACCATGTTATCTGAAATAGTATATAGGACGTCATCGATGTAAAGCGTTCTTTTTATCGAGTTTTCATAGTCATAATTATAATAGTAGACATCATCTGAACCAGTTTCTTCTGATTGCATCTCAAGATCATGTGTTACGGTGCCTTTTAGTTCAATGCCGTTTTCAACGGATATATCAAACACATATGCTGATTGTTTACTGTAATCTCCTATAGGTAGCACTAATAGGTTTTTCTCTCTATCGAAGAGAAATGCTTTATGTTCATATAATGCAGAGGATTGAGTCCATCCCCAGCTGTTTTCAGTGTTTTCTACTTCATATTTTGACAGTTCAACCGGATTGCTCAGATCACTCACGTCGAAAAGTGATATTTTCACTTTTCCACCGTCTCTTCCAATACCTATAATATGTGTTTCATCATAAGGATGCAGATACGTAGAAAATCCCGGGATTTTCAACTCTCCCAGTACTTCAGGGTTCCTGGGATCACCAAGATCTATGACAAAGAAAGGATCTATCTGTTTAAAGGTTACAAGATAGCATTTGTCTCCAATGAATCTTGTGGCATAGATTTGTTCACCTGTCGCAAGGTCTTCCACGCTGCCTACAATCTCAAGATCCATATCCAAAACATATACATTATTTTGCGAATCAACATTACTCAAATAGCTTCTTATCATCCAACCCTGCGTCGTTGTTGAAACTCGCAAATGTCCATCATATTCACTCATGGAAAACTGATTGTTGACAAAACCTGGTACATTTCCTTGTACCTCATACGTAATTTCGCCATCAGAAATTGATATTCTATGGATGATAGTTCGTTCTGTTCGACGGACAATCTCTTTTGCAATATTTTGTTTTTGTTCTTCACCCATATTTTCAGCATAGTTTTGAAGTATCCATTCTGAAACTGTTTTCTTTTGATAGTCCTCAAGAGTAAGGGTTTTTATTGTCTCAAGTTCTGATTTAATTGATTCAGGTAAAACCGGCAGTAATACCTCATCAATGATATCTTCAAGAAGATCATAATCATAGTATTGTGTAGAATACGTTACATAGATGTTGTCTTTTGAGACGTATAAGGTTTGGCTGTCTCCAAGGAGAAAAACCTTCTCATTTACCTCTTGTTCATCATCATGCACATGCACTGAAAGAATATTTGTAAAGGTACTGCTTTTCTCAGGTATATCGACATAATAAATATCTGAGATTGCAATTTCATGTACCTCACCATCTATAAGTAATCTAGGTATAATATCCTCTTCAGGAAGATCATAACTGTAGGAATACTGGGTTGTAATAACATAAACATAGTCACCGATCATTCTTGCACCAGAAAAACTACCGCCGACAACAATGTCTCTTTTAAGTTCAGGATTTTTCATATCTTCTATGTCAAAAATTTTAACATAAGTATCTGGAGAGCTATACCATCTTGAAGAGACAACATCATCTTCAAGTAATGTTTTGTATACGGGATAATCATACGTTGTTGCAAAGACAACCAGTCGACTGCCACTGATAAAAATATTATGGACAGTTACATATTCATCAAAAGTTATCTCACCTTCAATAACTGCATCTTTTGCAGGATACGCTTTCACAATGATAACCTTGTTACCTGAAACAATATACAAATAGGTACCATCTGTTTTTACAATATCAGGTTCATCTACTCCAGCAACCTGAACGTTTGTCTGTGAGTAATCAACAACCTCTCCACCAGAACCATCCACAGCCAAACCTTCAGTTACCATGGATATTTCAAATGATTTATCCATAGGAGCACCAAAATTCCAATTATAACGCGAAGATTGTTGAAAGCTACTCGTTAAAAAATCAGTTAACTCACTATATGATCCAAAATTCATGAGGTCATATGTTATACCATCAAAATCACCGCGTACCATTGGTTGTACGTTAACAGCATAGACAAAAGTCCCAAAGACTAAGATTCCTGCGAGCATAATTCCACTCAGTTTCAATCTTTCATTTTTCATAATTACCACATCATACTTATCTTAACTAGAATTATATCCCTTAAAGTTTATATACTGTCGGAAAACGTTTGGAAAAAACCAAACAAAAACAGCACTCATAAATTAGGGTACTATAAACCATTCAATTTTCTAAAAACGATATTTATCTGGTGCAAATATTCAAAATGAAAAAATATGATTAAAAATTTGAGTTATTTAGGTCACCGAATAGGAAAGTTTAACTACTATTGCGTACATATTAGTACATATAAGTACTTGGCGATATTATGACTTTAAAACAGATAAGCCTTACCATACCAGAAAATTTGCTGAAAGCATCAAAAGAATATTCAAAAGAATTTGGTTATAGAAATATTCAAGAGTTCGTTCTAGAACTTATCAGAAAAAAAGTATTCTTTGAGAGAATGGAAAGATATCAAAAAATTGAAAATGATATGATACGTGGAAAAAATGTTAAAAAATTCAACCAAAAAGATGCCGTTGAATATCTAAAGAGTTTGTAACATGGAATACATTGTTGAGTTTAGTTTACAGTTCGAAAAATCCATGAAAAAGTTGGAGAAAAAAGACAAGACCTTATTCAGTCAAATACAAAAGAAACTTATTGATATCGTACAGGATCCGGGACATTACAAATCCCTCAAAAATGTTCTTGCAGGACATAGGAGAATACATTTTGGCCCATTTGTTCTTGTGTTCAAAATAGAAGGAAATGTTGTTAGAATAATATCACTTGACCATCACGATAAAGCATATTAGGATATTTACACGATTTTATACTCTTTGAAAAATAAGATTTTTAACCAGTAAAAGCGAATTCAAATCTTATCCTCTGTGTAAATCAGACTCCAATAAAATTTACTAGCAAATTCATGTTCCAGTTCCGATGTGGGCGCTCCCATATGCAATTTTTATTTGGAACGGAAGTTACATGTAAAATATGATAATAAAAAGTAAGAAAAACATCCCTGGTAACAGGAGAAAAACAATTAATTTTTTCTCTTTTGATTTAATTTTTTTCTAGTGGCTACTTTTATCTCACTACATGGCAAGATCTCAG
>JAUWCF010000163.1 GCA_030609445.1 Thermoplasmatota archaeon
GGTGTATACGAAGGAAAGACATCCTCCAAATGCGGAATGCCTATCTCTGCTCCGGTGGAAAAATCTATAGATTCCGTTATTCCTGCAATTATTACCCCTGCTGTGGTACTTAGATTAACAAAAAGTGTTTTTGCATTTAGCGTCTCTATAGGAATTCTACCTTCGCCGTCTAATGTTGTTGAGCTTTTTGCAGCTATCAGAGCCCCTTCAATCTCGAAGTCTCCGATAAGCTCACCTGTCTCGGTTTTTAGTGTAAGTGATATATCTCCAATCTGTATGTCAAAAGAGTTAGGGTTTTCTATACCTATTTCAGTTGTGAAATTTATCCCTTCGTTAGTTATTTCTCCAAAATCTCCTTTGATATGAAGAATCGGGATGTCTATGTTTTTTACAACATCTCCCAGTGATGTGATCATGTTGACTGCAATAGGTAAGGTCTTTTTGATAATGCCAAGAAAACGAAATCCAACAATACCTGTTAATTTAGTTGTTAATGTTTCAGGTATCTCCCCATCAAAGGTAATATGATCAGTTGAAGTATATGTCTTGTTTTTATTAGGAGTGATCTCTCCGCCTTCGAGAACTATATGCATTATTTCAGCTCCATTATTTGTTTTTGTTACTGCTTCGAGGTCTTTGATGATCAAACCAAATTGATTAGGATTTTCAATACTCAGAGTTGTCTGTAATATTGCCTCATTTGAATTTATCTCTATGAGATCGAGTTCAATGGTTACTTCTGGAGATTTCATAACTCGAATATCTAAAAAAATCAATGCTCCCGCAACAATATTAATAATGATTATTGCAGCTATTATTAACGAAAAGATAATCTTTCCTTTAGATCCAGGTGGTTTAGAAAATTTAGCCCCCATGTTGTATAGTATTTATATTTATACATTATATATAATTATCCTTTTAACCATATTTATGGAATGAAAAAGAATTAATTCATAATTTGAAAAGAATCAATAACAGTTCCATCAGGCTTTATCGCTTCAAAAGATAACTTGGACTCGTTTGCCTCAATCAAACAATAATGATATGTTTTCTCAGAATAAACAGTCCACCAGCTATATCCAACATCATAAAGTGGTCCCCCTCCGCCACCGGTGACAATATAGTTTACATTCAGTACTTTTCCTCGTTCATAACTATGATCATGGGCATTAAAGACTATATCTACTTTATTGAGTTGAAAAAATGTTCCCCATAAAAATCTTAGAGGGATATAACTTCCATGATTACCTGAGCTATATAATGGATGATGGAAAAATACAATTGTAAATGGTTTATCATTTGTTTTTAACTCTTTTATTAACCAGAGGAGTTGAGCTGGCCTAAGCACATTTCTATAGTTAGAATCAAGACCTATGAAATGAATAGGACCATTATCAAAAGAATACCACCGTTCATTATTAGGTAGTGAAAAATACTTAAAATAAGGTGTTGCATAGTATTCATGATTTCCTAAAACTGGATATAACGTGCTATTATGGATGAAAGATGATGTTTTGAAAAAATTATACCATTCATTTTTTTTGATGCCATTATTAACAAGGTCTCCTGTGTTTAAAACAAAATGAGGTTGTTCTTCTTCTATTGCCTTTGCAACAATACTTGCATGCTGCCAATTATCCCATTCTCCTCTGTTATCTCCATAGGCAATAAACCGGATAGAATCATTAGCAGCAAATAAAGTATAAAAAGAGTAGATGTTGCTCTCAAAACAATTAGATACAACCTTGTAAAAATATTTTGTTGAATAAGCCAAATCTGTTAATTTAACTTTATGAAAATATTTTTTAAGAAGATTTTTTTCATAAACAACATTTTCACAATCCGTGGTCAGACCATAACATACTTTATTAAAACGTGTTTTTTCAGATGTTTGCCAACAAATTATAATTGAATCCTTTGTTGGATTTTGAGGATAAGGACCAAAATGAATTGATGTTGTTTCAATGATTTTATCATCTTCATAATCAATATCTCTTATGATGGTGCTACTGATTATATTACTACATATGAAGGAGAATAAAAGCAGAAGTGTTAACATCTTGGTTGAAAGTTTCATCTAGCCATTATATAAAAGCGAGACTATAATATATAAAACTTGTTAGAAACAGAGTTTTGAGTTGACAAAAAAGCTCATTAACAAGTTCTATGATACCGATGGCGTGTTACCATGGCATCTAAAAAATCAAGAAGGAGAAGGTCAAACCCGGAAGTAAAGAAATCACCACTTGAAAAAAAGGAAGTAAAAATAGGGATTTTTATACTAGCGATTATTGTAATTGTTGCAATAGCTGCTGCAATACTTATGTCAGGTGGAAACGATAATAATACCGAAGAAAATGCCAATACTATCCCTGAAGCAATTGAGGATTATTCTGTTGTTGGCAAAAATTCTGAAAAAAATCAAATAGACGTACTAGCAAATGACATTGATAATGATGAAGATTCATTAAGCATAACAGAAACTACAACTCCATCACATGGATCCGTTGAGATCAATGGCAGCTATGTCATCTATTCTCCGTCTGCTGATTTCAGTGGAGTTGATACTTTTGAATATACAATAGATGATGGCAGTGGCGGTACAAATACTGCTCAGATACATGTTATCGTTGCTGATGAGAACCCAATTTCTCTTATCGATACATCAATGGGAATGATTGTAGTTGAGCTATATGAAGATAAAGTACCAAATACCGTTGAAAATTTCATAAAACTTGCAAATGACGGATTTTATGATGGCCTTGTGTTTCATAGAGTTATTGATAATTTTATGATCCAAGGAGGGGGGTTTGAAACAGATGGAACTCAGAAACAAAGCCCATATGGATCCATAGATCTTGAAATAAACCCTGAAGTTCACCATGTTGATGGAGCAATTGCGATGGCAAGAACAAACGATCCAAACAGTGCTACAAGTCAATTCTTCATAAATGACGGTGCTCAACCTTCACTTGAACCAGGAGGAGTTGATCCAAATGGTTATGCTGCATTTGG
>JAUWCF010000008.1 GCA_030609445.1 Thermoplasmatota archaeon
CAACATTTTTGTATGGTAAAAAAGTTTTCACCAACGGCATCACGGAAAAGCAGCTCAGAGATCTATCTCATAGCGAAATCCTTAAAAAGATAATGCGTTATAATTTATCAAAATAAACCATAAATCAAACGATAGAAGAGTATATTATATAGAAATTAATATCAAGGTCGTTTTCCTTAACCAAAATATACATGGTAGATATGATGACCGAACAACTGCTATCACTAGAAACCTTTCTACAAAATATGTATAACGACATCGAAAAGAAAATAAATGAAATGATTACTGATGAAAAGATACTTACGATATTAAACGGTGGAAAACGACTGCGGCCCCTGCTTGCATCCATCACATTTAAGGTTTGCACAGGAGGAACTGAATCTCAGGATCGATATCAAAATTTTTTAGAGGGATCTGTTGGAGTAGAACTTGCTCATGGTGCATCGCTTGTTCATGATGATATTATTGACGGCGATATGGACCGAAGAGGCAGACCAGCATTCTACATCAGATCAGGTGTTGATAATGCCATATTAATTGGACATAAAATGCTTATCATAGGATTAGATCTCGCAGTTGCTCATGGCAATAAATTTGCAAAATTATATATCGATGCATGGCATGGAACCCTTGAGGGGCAGCTCAGTGAAATCAATTTCAACAGCAAAGACCTTACTGACACAAATATCTCTGCAGATTCAAAATTCTTCCAAATATACAGTAGAATCATTGATCTGAAAACTGCGACACTCTTTTCAGCAGCATGCAAGGTTGCCGCTATCTGGGCAGATGCATCAGATGAACTATCAGAGCTTCTTGCAGAATATGGAAGGGAAGTCGGTTTTGCCTATCAACTCGCAGATGACCTTGTGGATCTTAATAACGGCGAGATGCTTGACAGCGTCGTACTACCACTCCTTTCAAGACTGGAGACAAAAGCAATTAAAAATGGTACAGTGAAGGCAAAAACTATTAAGAAAAAAATAGAAAAAAACTCACCTGAAATCAAACAACTTTATCTCAGTGAAATTAAAAAACATTTAGAAAAAGCACAAAAGATAAGCAACGAAAGTATCATTCCAACCAACTGCTATAAACAATTCCTTAATGACATGCCATATTATATTGTTAACAAAATGCTTGCAGAAGTTAACATAACAATTTAGACTGTTTTTTTCTTTTTGTATCTTTTGTAAAGATAAAATGCTATAATTATAATAGCGGCTATTACAACAAGTGCGATTGTGAGTGTTGCATTAATTTTTGCAAAAATAAGAAATGCTTTTGAAAACGTTGCAATGAGAAGTGTTCCAATTATTGCACCAAAACAGATAGCAAAAAAAGTATTCCATGGCTTCATCCCAAAGAGTCTTCCCACAATTGATCCGACAAGACCTCCAGATCCTTGAAAAGGAACTATGACAAAAAGAACGATACCGATGAATCGAAGTGGTTTTATCCATCCATATTTTTCTTCTGCCGTATTTCCTTTTTCTTCTACTTTTATCATAAATTTTCCAATAATTGGAATCTTTTTTGCAAGATCGTAATTCCATACAAGAAAAAGTGCGACAACAACATCAACAAACGCAATAGATAATGCCATAACAATTGGATCTACGCCAAAAGCAATTCCTGCAGGAATTATTGACTCCTTTCCCAAAGGTGGAAAAAAATATCCCGAGATAAGTGACCAATATGCAACCCGCAAGGTTTCATCCATTAAAAAACCAATAGCGCCAAGAACGCCAAATCCTAAGATAAACGGTATAAAAAATTTTGTAAGTCGAACAAGAAAGTTTGTTTCAGTTGTTTTGTTCATAACATCCTGCATCCTAATCATATATGGTTATAAAGACTGTTTCGATATAAATTAGGTGGATACTACAATTGCTGCATGATCTTTCTCATAAGGGGCTAGATCAATTGTATCCACAATCTCTAGTTTTTGTTCTGTAAGTTTATTTGCTACAAGCTCATATGCCTTTGCCGGTGTAAGAGAAACATCGATACTTCGTGCCTTTACCATTAAAATTGCTGTTCCGTCTTTTTTTAGATATTTTTTTATGTTTTCTACAAAAATTTCTGCCTGATTTCTCTGGGAGATATCTTGATAAACAATATCGACTGAAGGAACAAAAAAGCTGTATCTCTCTGTATGGTTTGCATCCTCCAAAATGGGAACGATATTTTGCCGCTTTCTACTGAGCTTTATCAGCTCATTTGCTGCAATTGGGCTGCTCTCCACTGCAAACACGGTACCGTTTTTTACAATATCTGAAATATGACTCACTGTTGTCCCTGTTGCAGCACCAAGATATAAAACAGTCGCATCTTGTTTTATTTCAAACGTGAGTTTTTTTAATATCGCTGCTGCAAGTTTACTACGATAGGGGTTCCATGACCGAAATTCCTTATTTTTATGACGTACCAACCGTTCATTATATACTTTGATTCCCGTACAAGAATCTAGGTTTTCCGTATAGATTTTATCGCTCTTTTTAAAGACACCTTCAATTTTAGTTGGCTTCATATGGCGCATGTTATGAATAGTGTTTGATAAATAGTTTGTCGAAAGTTTAAACTATAGTTTATAGTATTTCCCTGCTCGATTAACATGGTAAAAAGATCTCCCTTATATGATATTCAAAAAAGACTTGGCGCGAAATTTACAGAATTTGCAGGCTTTGAGATGCCCATACAATACTCCTCAATCAAAGAAGAGCATATAGCTGTTAGAAAAAACGTTGGTCTTTTTGATGTTTCACATATGAGCAATGTATGGATTGCAGGACCGGATGTAGAAAAACTAATTAGTATGACAACTGTTGAAGATGCATCAAGGATTCCTGATAAAAAAAGCCAATATACTGCAATTTTACGAGACGATGGAACTGTAATTGATGACACTATTTTTATGCATCTTGGAAACAAATTTATGATGATTCCAAATGCAGGAATGGATGAAATAGTAACCAAATGGTTAAAAGATAAAGCAAAAGAAAACAACTTTGATGCAGATGTTGAAAATGTTTCAAAAGATTTTGTAATCCTTGCAATACAGGGGCCAAAATCAAGAGATACTCTGCAAAAACTAACCGATGCTGATCTTACTGAAGTAAAATTTTTTGGATGTCAGTATATTGATATCGCAGGAGTAAACTGTATCATCTCACATACAGGATATACTGGAGAGTTAGGATTTGAATTACAGATAACTCCAGCCAATAATGCAAAAGATGTATTTCTGAAACTCCTTGAAGCAGGAGAAGAATTTAATATTAAACCTATTGGTCTTGGTGCACGAGACACGCTAAGACTTGAGAAATGTTTTATTCTTGCCGGCAATGAGTTTGAAGGTGGTAGAACCCCTCTTGAAGCAGTAATGTCTTGGACAATTAATTGGGATCATGATTTTATCGGCAAAGATGCGCTTTTAAAACAAAAAGAACAAGGCAGTTATGAACGTCTCACAAGCTTTGAATGTGTTGAGAAAGGCATACCACGTCATGGATGCGACATACAGGTCGATGGAAAGAAGGTGGGGATAATCACGAGCGGGACAATGTCCCCTTGCCTAACTACAGGCATTGCAATGGGATATGTTCATCCAGATTACCGGGAAAAAGACAGCATCGTCGATATTGTTGTGAGAGGAAAGCCGGTGAAAGCAAAGGTTATTAGGCCCCCTATTGTTCCAAAGGATTGGGCATAAAATCATTAGAAAATGTTTAAAACACAATGGGAAATAACAGGTCTTGATATTTATGGCTGATGAAGTGAGAGAGGATTTGAAATATACCAAATCACATGAGTGGATAAAAATTAAAGACGATGTCGCTGTCGTTGGAATTACCGATCATGCACAGGCAGAACTCACCGATATTGTTTTTGTTGAACTCCCGGAAGCAGGTAAAGAAGTTAAGAAGGGGGAAGAACTCTGTGTCATTGAATCTGTGAAATCTGTTTCTGAAATCTATGCACCAGTGAATGGGAAAATTGTTAAAGTTAACAGTAAACTTGAAGATTCTCCTGAAATCATCAATGAAAGCCCGTATGATGATGGATGGCTTGTTGAACTAGAAATTTCTGATAAATCAGAAGTTGATAGTTTGCTTGATGCTGCTGAATATAAAAAACTATAAAATCTAGAAAAATTGGTAATTGTTATCCAATACTTATTTAGTCACTATTAACACGTTCTAATTTTGCATAAACCTGATATAAAATACAATTCTTTTCACCAGGGCAGACAACATCAGCAGGTGTCAACCGGCAACCAGGTGAATCGTGATGCATGATCTTTGATTTGAAATTACATTCTTCAATCATCCTGCACAGCCAAAAAACAGGTAATAACTTCCCCTTTAAAAAGAATAGTAAAAATTAAATTTATGAGTAAAAAAATCAAGTACACTGTTTCTTAAATATATGGGATTTACCTCGTAAAGCAGTAACAAAAAAACCTTCATCCATCGCCTGCTCAGCAGCAGCAAAGCTTCTTGTATAGATCTGTTTATTGCCATTTCTCCAGCACCATAACAATTCAGACATATATACCACAACAATAACTATAAATCCCCATCATTCCAATGAATTCTACCAATATCTCTTTGAACTTTATTTCCATTATGAACAAGATGAAAGTAAACAGCATCCGCGTAGAGTTTTTTGAGTTGATCTTTTTTATCGGTCATTTCAATCTCCTCACATCCTATTTTGTAAGTTCTGTTTATAACGTCTTGTTGTACAACTGTTACCCACCTTATTTACAGTTGTTACCAGAATTTTAAAACTAAACAAAAAAATATGGTTCAAAGCAAGAATCTATTCTACCTCTTTTACATCATGCTCATCTGATATCTCCCCAAAAATCTCCTCAATCAGATCCTCCATACTAACCAACCCCAGCGTCTTCCCCTTTTTATCTTGAAGCAACGCAAGATGTGTTTTATGCTGTTTCATCTCCCTAAAAACATCATCCACCTTCATACGAGCATCAATCTTCAAAATCTTTCGCATAATACTTTTCACAGAAAGAGATTCATCCTCAATAATCAATGAATCCTTCACATGAACCATTCCTATAACATCATCTAAATTCTTCCGATACACAGGAAAACGAGAAAAACCGGTCTTAATGGATTTCTCAATAAGCATCCGAACCGATGCATCCTCTGAGATAAACTCAACCTGACTCTTTGGCGTATATACCTCATGGACCTGGGTTTCATCAAACTCAAACACCTCATCAACCATCTCCCGCTCATCCTTCTCAATCGTTCCTTCTTCTTCCCCCAGCCGCATCATCGCCATAATCTCATCTTCGGTGACAGACATCTTTTTCTTCTCCCGGCCACCAAGAAAAGAGATTAAACCATTAGAAGTTGAATTTAACAAAATCACAAATGGATAAAATAGCTTTGTGACAAACAAAAGCGGTCTGGCCACCCTCAAAACAAGCCCCTCATTTCTTATCCCAAACGCTTTAGGAGTTGCCTCGCTAAAAACAATGACCAACAAAAACATAACAGCAGTAGCAACACCAATACCAATGTTTCCAAAAAACTCTGTAGCAACAAAACCTGCAAGAACTGAAGCAAAAATATTGACAAGATTATTCCCTATAACAATAGCACTGATCACATTATCATAATTCTCATACAAACCTTCAAGAATCTTTGCTTTTTTATTACCATTTCTTGCCTTATCAACAATAACTGCTTTATTAACAGAAACAAACGCCATCTCTGAACTTGAAAAAAACGCAGAAACACCGATAAGAAAAAAAATTACCAAAACACTAATGATCATCCACAACATAATTTATATTCGTCTCGCATGAAGTCTTGACAGCACAATACAAACAATACTTCTTATAGTTAACTATCAGAACAGATGAAAAAATAAATCTTACTTACGATCATAGATAGATTCTCCATATGAATCCATCGCAACAACAAGCGGACCAAACTCTTTTACTTTAAATATCCAGACTGCTTCAGGCATACCAAGCACATCAAGCCAATACACTGCAGGGACACTTTCGACTTTATCTGCCGCAAGAGCACCAGCACCACCAGTATACGCAGTATAAACACCGACATGCTTCTTGAGTGCTTTTTTGGTTTTCTCCCCCATACCACCCTTACCAATAATGATGTTTACACCATATTTTTCTATAAATTTATCCTCAAAAATTTCCATCCTGCTACTCGTAGTAGGACCAGCAGAAACAACCTGCCAAACACCCTCTGCTTTTTTCATAAGAGGACCACAATGATACAATGCCATCTCAGATGGATCGAAAGACAAACTGCTCTCGTCTTTTTCAAGCATCATAAGATGTGCTTCATCTCTAGCGGTAAAAATACTGCCAGAAACAAAAATGATGTCACCAACATGCAATTTTTTAATTTCTTCAGAAGATGCAGGTAACTTTAGATGATACTCCATACTTATTTCACCTCCCAAGACCCATCAGCATGAATCACCATAGACGCCCGTCGATCAGCCCAACATTGAACAGCAATACCAACAGGAAGACTAGCAGGATGCCTATGCGCAACCTCAACATGAACATCAAGAACAGTTATTTTACCGCCAAGACCCATAGGACCGATACCGCTCTTATTAATTCGTTCTATCAGTTCCTCTTCCATTTCTGCAATATTTTTCTCTTTATGACGAACTCCAACCGGCCTGAGAAGAGCCTTTTTCCCAAGCTTCAACGAAAGATCCGCGCCACCACCTATACCAACACCAACAACAGTAGGAGGACATGGCTGACCGCCTGCTTTTAGCATCTCCTCAACAACGAAATCCCTAACACCCTTTAGACCAACTCCGGGTTTAAGCATACCAAGCTTACTCATATTCTCACTTCCACTACCTTTAGGAAACGCCGTAATCAAAACATCACTCCCTTTGACAAAATCCCATGTAACATAAGGAATATGCTCTCCCGTGTTGTCCTTATGATTCTCACCTGTAAATGGATCTACCGTATTAGGACGCAAAGGAACCTCTTGTGTTGCAGTTTTCACAGCATCAGTAATTAAATCTTTTAACCTGCTAATTTGTGGGAAATCAACACCAACATCCACAAAAAACGTTTGAATACCAGTATCCTGACACATAGGACGCGAAGACTTTTTTGCAAGATCAATATTTTTAAGTATCGCATCAATCTGAGTCTTTGCAATACCATCCTCAACCTTATATGCACGTTCTAAAGCCTTAACCACGTCTTTTGGAAGCTCAGTTTCTGCTTTTTTAATAAGCTGAACTATTCCATCTTCAATGTGTTTATAATCCATTTTTAATCCTCCTCCTCGAATGTTAAAAACAAAGGTTATCTCCCTATAATCATGCAAATAAAACAAACAAGCATTATATAACAGTTCTCAGAAAAAAGGAAAAAAAGAGAAGAGACGGGGTTATTTTATTTTGCGTTTCCAATCTCATCTACTGCTTCTGGATTAGCAAGTGTAGAAGTATCACCAGTATCTTTACCAAGAGCCTTTGCTCGAATGACACGTCTCATGATTTTCCCACTACGTGTCTTTGGTACATCATGGACAAACCATATCTCGTCAGGACGGGCAATTTTGCCCATCTCAGTACCAACATGTGCCCATAGCGCCTTACGAAGTTCTTCAGTTGGATCAGCGTCCTCCTTAAGTACAACATATGAGACAATTGATTCTCCTTTGAGCTCATGGGGTTTACCAATAACTGCAGCTTCTGCAACCATGGGATGACTTACAAGAGCAGATTCCACCTCAGAATTTCCGATTCTATGTCCTGAAACGTTAAGAACATCATCCGCTCTTCCTTGTATCCAAAAGAAACCGTCGTCATCTTTTCGAGTGACATCACCAGCAAGATAGATACTCTTAAATTTACTCCAATACGTCTCTTGATATCGTTCTGGGTTTTTGTAAATACCACGAAGCATACCCGGCCACGGATGCGTGAGTACAAGATTACCTCCAGCGTTTTGAACGGGTTCTGCTTTCTCATTATAAACCTCAGCAGATAAACCAGGTAATGCTTTTGTAGCTGAACCAGGTTTTAATGGTGTAAGAGGCAATGGCGATATATAAAAATGCCCTGTCTCAGTCTGCCACCAAGTATCCATAATCGGACAGTTCTCACTACCGATATGTTTATAATACCACATCCATGCCTCTGGATTTATCGGTTCACCAACAGAACCAAGAAGTCTAAGAGAACTTAGATCGTGTTTCTGCGGCCATTTCTCTCCATATCGCATAAACAATCGGATACTCGTAGGTGACGTATACAGAGTAGTCACATTGTATTTTTCAATGATGTCCCACCATCGATCAGGTTGCAACCAATCAGGAGCACCTTCATAAATAACAGAGGTGGCACCAAGAATCAACGGAGCATACACAATATAGGAATGTCCCGTAATCCAGCCAATATCAGCAGCACACCACCAGATATCCTCATCCTTCATGTCAAATACCCATTTCAGCGTATACGCAGTACCAACAGCATATCCGCCATGTGTATGAATAATACCTTTTGGCTTACCTGTCGTACCTGAAGTGTATAAGAAGAATAATGGGTCATCTGCATCGAGTCTTTCTGTCTCACATTCTTTTGACATATCTTTGATAATCTCATTCCACCAAAGATCTCTTCCTTTTGTCCATGGGACAGCATCTTCAGTACGCTTGCATACAATCACATGTTGAACACTTGGCGTCTCTTCAAGTGCTACATCAGCCTGCTCTTTAAGATAAACTTTTTTACCACGTCGCCAGAATGCATCACATGTGATGACAAGTTTTGCTTCACTGTCATTAACCCTATCTCTGAAAGCATTTGCGCTAAAACCTGAGAATACAACCGAATGGATTGCGCCAATTTTTGCACAAGCAAGCATAGCAATCGGTAGCTCTACAATCATTGGCATATAAATGCCAACACGGTCGCCTTTTTTCACGCCGAGTTTTTTCATCGCATTTGCAAGTTTGTTTACCTCAATATAGAGATCGTTGTATGTCCATTTCTGTACATCTCCAGGTTCTCCTTCAAAGATAAAAGCAACCTTGTTTTTCCTCCAGCTCTTGGCATGTTTATCAAGTGCATCATGAACAATATTATACTGTGCACCAACAAACCATTTCGCATATGGCGGATTCCATTCAACAACCTTATCATATGGTTTGTACCATTCAACAAGATCTTTTGAAATTTCTTCCCAGAACCACTCCCAGTTTTCCCCTTTTTTATAGAGTTCATCGAGATTTTTTATATTGTGTTTATCCATCCATTGCTTCACGTTGGTTTGATTTACAAACTCTTCTTTTGGTTTAAAAACACGCTTTTCATCAAGCAATACTGCTATATTTTCTTCTGCCATTTTTTTCCACCTTTAAAAATTTTTAGTAATCTCCAGGAAACGCTCCAGTGAGTTTTGCATAGTTTTCAAATTTTTCAACCCAATCAAAATCGAGATCGAACTCGTCCTTTGACTTTTCCCATGCATTCTTATCAAGATGCTCTTTCTGTTCCTCTATCAGTTTTGCAAGAGGGGCAAACCGTTTAGCTCTATGCACAGGATAAAACATAGATTGATCGACACCATCCATTGTTCGAATGTGTTCTTTGAGAAATTTATTAACTGTCTCTTTCGAGTCAGCAGCAACACTCATAATAATATCCTCATCACCAAGAGAATATGAAACATAGATCGGGAAAAGATTAAATGGATATTTGTGGCCAATTAAATAATCATAGACTTTCTTATACTCTCGCGGATGAGCATAGATACGTATCACATACCTTTGGATGTTTTCTGGTTTCTTTTTTGGTATTGGGAAAAATACTGGTTTCATGAGCGATACTGTTTTTGTGTGATGAACTTCATCACATTTGATTATTTCTTCTGTGATAAAGCTGGCAAGGCTATCTGGCTCCTTTACGTCAAAAATAATGCCGACGTTCATCATGCCTTCCGATTGAGTAGCATATAATGGCGTAATTTGTTCGGAATGCTCATCTTTAATCCCATTTTCTACATAGTTCCATACTCTGCTTAGATCAGCTTTTGGGTACAATCTTACAATCATTAACATAGTCTTTTTCCTCCCAATTTTTATGTAATGGGGATTTGCCTGAATAAACTTGTGGTATAAGTACCTTTTTACAGATGGTAATACAAATGATTTAAGTAGTAATTTTATATTATCCTAACACCCTAAGCCTTATAACACCAAACGAGCAGGGGAGGTTAATTCATATGGGAAAAAATATCGTTCAAAAGATTTTAGAAAAACATATTGTAGAAGGTAAATGGGCACCTGGTAAAGAGATCGCGATAAAGATAGATCAAACATTGACTCAGGATGCAACGGGCACTATGGCATATCTTCAGTTTGAAGCAATGGATGTTCCACGTGTGAAGACGGAGCTTTCGGTTAGCTATGTAGACCACAACACTGTCCAAATTGGTTTTGAAAACGCAGACGACCACAAGTATCTTCAAAGCGTTGCAAAGAAGTATGGAATTATCTATTCTCGTGCAGGAAATGGCATTTGCCATCAGGTTCATTTAGAGCGTTTTGGTAGACCAGGAAAAACACTACTTGGAAGTGATTCCCATACACCAACAGGGGGAGGAGCCGGTATGATTGCAATTGGCGCTGGTGGTCTTGACGTTGCTGTTGCAATGGCAGATGGTCCGTTTTACTTAACATGCCCCAAAGTAATAAAAGTTAATTTACACGGAAAACTTAAACCATGGGTTGCCGCCAAAGACATCGTTTTGAAGATGCTTGAACTGTTTACAACCAAAGGCAATGTTGGCTGTGTGTTTGAATATGGCGGAGAAGGTGTGAAAACATTATCGGTACCTGAAAGAGCTACAATTACAAACATGGGTGCAGAATGTGGCGTGACAACATCTATTTTCCCAAGTGATGAAATAACAAAAGCATTTCTCAAGGCTCAAGGGAGAGAAAAAGATTGGGTTGAGATAAAAGCAGATCCTGATACTGAGTATGACAAAATAGTTGATCTTGATCTCAGCGAACTTGTCCCACTTGCATCATATCCACATAGCCCTGGAAACATTAAGACAGTGAAAGAGCTGGAAGGAATGGATGTAGATCAAGTATGTCTTGGAAGCTGCACAAACTCATCATATAAGGATCTTATGACGGTTGCAAAAATCCTGAAAGGTAAGAAAACACACCCTAACGTCAGCTTTGTCATTGCTCCAGGTTCAAAACAAGTACTTGAAAACATTGCTCGTGACGGAGGACTCGCAGACTTGATATCAACAGGTGCACGTATTGCAGAATCAGCATGTGGATTCTGTATTGGAAACAGTCAGTCACCAAAAACAGATGCGGTATCTTTGCGGACAAGCAACCGGAACTTCTTAGGGCGCTCTGGAACGAAAAGCGCACAAGCTTATCTTGTCGGCCCCGAGACTGCAGCAGCTGCAGTACTCACTGGCAAAATAACTGATCCACGAAATCTAGAAAAAATGGGAATAAAATATCCAGATGTCAAAATGCCTGAAAAATTCTACATTGACGACAGCATGTTCATTTATCCACCAGAACACCCGAAAGATGTTGAGATATATCGTGGGCCTAATATTGGTGATCCGCCACAAAGCGATCCCCTATCAGAGACAATACATGGAGAAGTAACCATTAAAGTAGAAGACCTCATCACAACAGATCACATCATTCCTGCAGGAAGCAAGATGAAATACCGATCGAATGTCCCAAAATATTCAGAGTTTTTATTTGAAATAGTCGACCCTGCGTTTCATGATCGTGCAGAAAAAATACGAGACAGTGGAAAACACAACATTATCATCGCGGGTCTGAGTTACGGCCAAGGCTCCTCAAGGGAGCATGCCGCGCTATGCCCCATGTATATGGGTGTGAAGACAGTTATTGCAAAATCATTTGAACGGATTCATACGGCAAATCTCATCAACTTCGGGATTGTCCCGTTGATTTTCAAAAACGAAAGCGATTACGAAAAAATATCACAAGGAGATGAACTTGAATTACCGGACATCAAAGACATCATCAAACAAGGAGGGTCGTTGATAGTGGAAAATAAAACAAATGGTGAAAAGTTTGAGGTTGAATATAATCTTTCAGATAGGCAAAAAAAGATTATACTTGCAGGTGGCACACTTGCATATATGAAAAACCAATCTACATGAAAATAGGTTGACGAAATATGGAGGAAAAAATATGGCACAAAGAGGGATAAGAGAATTTGATGCTAAAAAAATGCTTGCAAAATACTGGACAGACTATGTCAGCAAGGACTTTAGTTATGCTGGA
>JAUWCF010000205.1 GCA_030609445.1 Thermoplasmatota archaeon
GGATGTATTGCAGTTGGAAGTCTTGAAGTGATTGAAGAAGGCGCATTTCCCAAGTGGTCGCCAGATGGAAGTTTAATCGCTTTTACAAAAGAAGGAATAAACCCCGGTGATCCACATGGAATCGATTATCAAATATACACAATGAATCCTAACGGAAATAATATAACATGTTTAACATGCAACAAAACAGATCTTTCAAATACAAGATGGAGAGGACAACCATACTGGCATCCCAGTGGTGAATATATTGTTTTTACTGCAGAAACTGCAGAATATGAAAGACAAGGAATAGGAACTTCGACTAGACCCGGGATTGGTCGTAATCATAACGTCTGGATAATGACCTCAGATGCAAGTCAGTTCTGGCAAATAACCAACTATCCTGATAACTGGGGCGTTATAAAACCAGGTTTTTCACATGACGGAAAAACACTTTATTGGAATGAAGAGTCTTCCATGGAGAAATATCCAAATGGAAAACCAACAGATCCGGATGATGATCCAGATACACCAGGTCATCAAGGCCATCCTGGCTCCTATTGGGGATGGGAAAATTTTGAATATCGAATCGGCGAGGAGCTTGGTGCATGGAGGGTGAAATTAGCTGATATCTCCTTTGAAACTGGAGCACCTGAGATATCCAACATCAGACATGTAGACCCACCAGAAGATTTTACTTTAATTGAAGGAGCAGGCTTTACACCAAACGATGATGGCCTCATTTACAGTTATGCAGACCTGACAAAAACTGGAGGTAAAGGTATTTGGGGTGACATATACATTAGTGATCTTAATGGAGAATCATTAGAGCGTTTGACTAAAACTCCTTTTTCTCATGATGAAAACCCAGAGTTCTCGCCAGATGGTAAAAAAATCTTGTGGAACCATGTAAAAGGAAATCCCGGTGATGGAGAGGAACTATGGATTATGAATACTGACGGCACCAAAAAAATAAGATTAACATATTTTACAAACCCACGTCATGACGAATACGATCCAATTGCACGGCAGATAACTGAAATGACATGGAACCCTAATGGTGAAAGTGTCATTTTTGGTCATGTTAGCCAGGAAGAAAGAGGAACTCCTCATCTGCCTTCAAATCTCTACCTGCTCACTTTTGAAGATTCTTTAAGCACTCTCAAATCAACAGGAATTAGTAAAATAGCTGACTCAGAAAACAAGATTGGAAAAAGTATAGGTTTACAAAATATACAGATGTACCTGGTATTCTGGAACTCAGAAAAGCTGTTGCGGATAAGTTTAAGAGAGAAAATGGAATAAACTATGAACCGGATCAAATTATAATATCTAATGGTGGTAAACAGGCGCTTTACGAAGTTTTTAGGACCATCTGTGAGGAAGGAGATCAGGTATTAATTCCCACCCCTTGCTATGTAAGTTATACGGAACAGATAAAGCTTACTGGAGCAGAACCAGCCTTTTTTAAAACGAAAGAGGAAAATAATTTTCGCCCCACTTCTGAGGAGGTAATAGAAAATTTTAATCCCAAGGTTAAGGCTTTTATAATAAATAGTCCCAATAACCCTACTGGTTCTGTTATTGAGAAAGAACAATTGGAAAAAATCGCAAAATTTCTTGTGGAGCGTGGGGTATATATTATTACCGATGAAGTATATGAACACCTTGTTTACGATGGTTACAATCACGTAAGTGTTGCCTCTTTGGGCAAGAAGGAAAAAGAGATGTCTATTACTGTAAATAGTGTGTCGAAGACTTATGCCATGACTGGTTGGCGGGTAGGTTATGCGGCAGGTCCCCGAGAGATTATAAAAGCTATAAACAATCTTCAGGGTCATGCAGCAGGAAACGTTAATTCCATAGCCCAG
>JAUWCF010000076.1 GCA_030609445.1 Thermoplasmatota archaeon
GCAATTGAATGTATTGTCTGGCCTCTAGAGGCCAATCCTGCATCCCAACCATCCCAGCCTAAGGTAATAATGTCATTCTAGAAGGATTTTTCGATTTATTTCAAAATAACTTCATATCACTGACCAATATCGTATTTTGCAAAATTTCTTCTATTTTATTTCTACTCTTCTACCAGTTACCATATAATTGACTTTCTCTGCAATTTTACATGCATGGTCTGCACAACGTTCAAGATATCTAGCAATCATGATATAATACATACATCGCTTGATATTTTTGCTATCCTGCATCATATAAGTAAGTGTTTCTCTGAATATAGATTCACGGAGGGAGTCGACATCATCATCTCTGCAACGAAATGACGGTATATCAACTGCTTCTTTATTTTCATATGCTTTAAGTACATCAGAGATCATGCCATCAACAATTTCACTCATATGAGGAATACTGACTAGTTTTGCGACAGATGGTTTATCTGCAATTTCTTTTACAAACTTAGCAATATCCTTTCCATATCTCCCGATTCTTGTAAGATAAGTAATCATTTTCAATGAAGCTCCAATAACTCTCATATCTTTTGCCATGGGCTGATACATAGAAATTGTCTGTAAACAGCGATGTTCTATTGTATCGTCCATCTTCATCAACTTCTCTTTATCAGCATAGACCTTATCTGCAAGTTTTACGTCTTGATTTTTCAACGAAACAATTGAATTCTTAAGCATTCCTTGTGCAAGTTCTCCCATTTCTACAATGTCATCTTTAATCTTTTTTAATTGTTCATTAAATTTAGATCCCATACGTTTTTTCCTCCTTACCCAAATCTTCCTGTGATATAATTTTCAGTACTTTCCTCATAGGGATTTTCAAATATCTGTTTTGTTTTACCAAACTCAATCAACTCCCCGATATACATGTATGCAGTATAATCACTTACTCGTGCGGCCTGCTGCATATTATGGGTAACAATAACAACAGTATACTCCTTTGACAGATAACGAATTAGCTCCTCAATTTTTGCTGTTGCAATAGGATCAAGCGCGCTGCAGGGTTCATCCATGAGAAGAATCTCAGGTTCAACAGCAAGAGCTCTTGCGATACAAAGTCGTTGTTGCTGTCCGCCAGATAACGATTTTGCAGAATCACCAAGCCTATCCTTAACTTCATCCCAAATAAATGCCTGCTTTAAACACTTTTCAACAGCCTTATTCAACTTCTTTTTATTCTTAAGTCCATGAATCCGAGGAGCATACGCAATGTTTTCATAGATGCTTTTTGGAAATGGATTAGGTTTCTGAAACACCATACCAACATTTTTCCGTAGTTCCACAACATCCATCTTTTTATTATAAATATCTTTTCCATCGATAAGAATTGTACCTTTAACACGACAGCAATCTATGATGTCATTCATGCGGTTAAAGCAACGGATAAGTGTTGATTTCCCACAACCCGAGGGGCCAATCACTGCTGTTACTTTTTCTTCTGGTATCTTCATATTAATGTTTTTTAAGGCTTGTTTATCGCCATACCAAAGATTAAGGTTTTTTGTCTCTATTTCAATATCTTCAGACATTTCTTTTACCACCGATACTTTTTTCTATAATAATTTCTCGCAATAATCGCTACAAGATTCATACATAAAACAATGAGTAAAAGCACAAGAATGGCACCAAAAATGGTAGGTCTGGTTGCCTCTACATTTGAAGACTGTGTTGCAAGCGTATAAATAGAATAAGGCAGTGCCATAAATTCATCAAAAATAGAGGAGGGCAGATGTGTAATATAGAATGCTGCACCAGTCATAATAATTGGTGCTGTTTCTCCAGCAGCCCGACTTAATGCAAGGATGGAACCAGTCATCATTCCAGGTAGTGCATAGGGAAGCACATGATATCGTGTTGTCTCCCATTTCGTTGAACCCAAAGCCAACGCTCCTTCTCGAATGTTTTGTGGAACTGCTCGTAATGCCTCTTGAGATGAAGCAATAATAATAGGGAGAACCATGATGGCTAGGGTTAATGCAGCTGATATAAGACTGAGTCCTAAACCTAAAAATACAACAAATAAGCCCAATCCAAGTAGACCATAGACAATAGAAGGAACGCCTGCAAGGTTATGAACAGCCAGTCGAATAGCATCAGTAAATCTACCTGGTTTTGCATATTCAACAAGATATATAGCAGAAAGTGTACCAATTGGTAAAGCAATAAGCATAGTTAAAGTCATCAGAGATAACGTCCCAATAATCATGGGGAATATTCCGCCTGACATCATGCCATCTTTTGGAAAACTTGAAAGAAAATCCCAACTCATTTTTCCCATTCCGCCTGAAATTATGTAAAAAAGTAAAACTGCAAGAGCACATACGATAAAAAGACCGGTGAGTCGAAGAAGGGAGTAGATAATGTGTTCTTTAATTTTTTTCCATTTCATAGTTAATATTTCTCCCTAAATCGTTTCATTACTTTATCTGCAATAAAATTAATTACAAATGTAATAACAAATAATACAATGCCAACAGCGAATAATGCATGATAATGGATACTTCCGAATGGAACCTCACCCATTTCAACTGCAATTGTCGCAGTCATCGTTCTCATCGACGTCAACATATCAAATGAGATAACCGGTGCGTTTCCCGTTGCCATAAGAACGGTCATTGTTTCACCTATCGCACGGGCAACACCGAGAATAATCGCTGCGGTGATCCCTGAAAGAGCTGCAGGTATAACGACACCACGAATGGTATCCCATTTTGTGAGTCCCAATGCAAGAGATGCCTCTTTCATCTCTCGTGGAACAGAACGAATTGCATCCTCGGAAAGAGAAATAATAATAGGCAGCATCATCACTGCAAGCATAATTGATCCTGTTAATGCATTAAGTCTGGTTGTCGAATGAAAAAAATCATCTATCCATGCTGAAAGAACGACGAGTGCAAAAAAACCATACACAACAGATGGAATACCCGCAAGTATTTCAATTACGGGCTTCAACGTCTCACGAATCTTCGGATGGGCAATCTCTGCAAGATAAATAGAACATCCAACACCAATAGGTACTGCGATCACTATTGCACCAAGAGTGACAAGAAAGGTTCCAAGAACCATGGGAAGTATCCCATATCTTGGAATGTTTGGTGAAGATGGATCCCATACATCGCCCGTAAAAAAATCAATGCTGTCGCCGTTAAAAAAGAACGGTAGTCCCTCCATCAAAAGAAATGCAAGGATGAGAATGATAAAGATAACTGCTGTCAGTCCAAATCCTAAAAGAATTTTTCTTACAGTTTTATCTTTAATATTGCGAATTTTTTTATAATCAAATTTTTTTAAACTAAACATCGTATGTTTCATGTAACCTTTTCCAACTCTTCATCAACAATATATAGAGGTAAAGGAATGAATCCTAAACTTTCTGCTACTTTCTGTCCGCCATCCTCATTTAAAATCCATCTGACGTACTGGGCAATCTCCCCAGTTGGATTAGCATTTGTGTAGATGTACAGATATCGCGAGATGGGATAATCACCAGATGCAATGTTTTCAATTGTTGGAAAGAACGCCTCTGAATTTTCATCCTCGTTCACTTTTAGTATAATCAATTCTTCTGCCCTGTTTTCAGCATAAGCAACACCAACATATCCAATCCCTTCATCATCTCCAATGACTGCATCGACAATCTGTGCATTGCCATTCAATGGTTGCATATCGGTTCGATAATCATTTTTATCAAGTACATGTTCTTGGAAAAAAACATAAGTTCCAGAGTTACTCTGCCGACCATAAACAGTTATTTTAAGATCAGGACCACCAACAGATTTCCAGTTTGAAATAGAACCATTATAAATTCCACGTAATTTTTCAAAAGAAATTTCAGAAATATCTATATTTTTGTGTGTAATAATTGCGATGCCATCAAGGCATGTCTTAAATTCAACTGGATTAACACCTTGTGATTCAGCTGTTTTAATCTCACGTGAGGCATCAGCAATATCGACCTGCCCATTAATTAACTGTGCAATACCAGTACCAGATCCACCTCCGGAAACTGATATAGTGACATTATCATTTACTTTTACGTATTCCTCTGCCCATATCTGAGCAAGTTCAAGCATGGTGTCTGATCCTTTTTGTTTAATTTTAACTCTTGAAGAATCAAAACTAGCAAAAAAAGCAACAAGCAATACCATTGCAACTAGTATAATAATGATTTTAATCTCCCTTTTCACAGCCCCTTCTCCAAATGACTAATGCTATATTAATCAGAATCGTTTATTGACATTTAAATGCTTATTATAAAATCATTTTGCAATCATTGCTCTAATCCAATCAGCAACGTTTTCAGCATGATCTGCAATATCATCTGCCCAATCAGCAATCTTTAAGAGATGATATACATCCATAGGATCGAGTTTTTTTTCTAGGTTGTAGATTCCTTGGGTCATTTCATATTTCTTTTGATCTGCCTTCCATTCAAGTTCATGAACCTTGTAAATATATTTCTTTGTTTGTTCCCGCTCGCGTTTTACAAAACTTGTTTCAATAAGATCTCGGATGTTTCTCACTGCATCTTGCATTGCGTCAACCGTTTTCATTACAAGCTTTAAATGACTAATGAAAACTTCTTGTAGCTCTTTTGGAATCTTTGTATGACGCATATCAAGCATCTTTACCAGGTTTTCTGCGTGATCTAAAATCTTATCCTGCTCTCGCAGTGCCCACATGAATTTACCTTTATCAACTGGCATAAAAAGCGAAGTCGGAAGATGATTACGTAAATTTCTTTTGATCATGTCAGCTTCATGCTCAATTTCTGACACTTTTTTCGCTAAATCTGAAAAACCTTTATAATTTCCGTTATAATACTTGATTAATCCCTCTCCAAGAATTTCAGTGCATTCTCTAACCTTCTCCATATGTTTTAATAGTTGACCAAATGGAGATTTCCTCCTAAATGTATCTGCAACTGGTACTCTGAAATGATCTTTTTTTCCTACCATCTTTTTCACCTACATATTATCCTACTATTGCTCTTAGACATATAAAAATTGCTGCTGATGTTGCTGCCGCAATAGGAACTGTCAACAGCCATGACATAATAATTTTTTTAATTACACTCAGATCAATGGCTTCAAGACCACGTGCAAGTCCAACGCCTATAACTGCTCCAACAACGGTATGTGATGTAGAGATAGGTAAACCAAGTTTTGATGCGATAAGAACGGTTGTTGCTGCACCAAAATCAACAGAAAATCCTCTTGTATTTGTAAGACTTGTGATTCTCCCTCCAACTGTTTTCATAACACGTCTACCCCAAGTCATGCAACCAAAAGATATACCAATTCCACCAAGAGCTAAAATCCATGTTGGTACGTTTACCTGATCGCTAATAGATAAACCTTGTGCAAGTGGAATAATAGATGCAATGGGGCCTATAGCATTTGCTACATCATTTGCTCCATGAGCAAAAGCAACATAACATGATGTTCCAACCTGTAGTTTTCTAAAAATACTTTCAACAGTGGAATAATCGTCAGGGCCTTTCTCTTCAACCTTCCTGAGCAATATAATACCAATTATTGCAACAATAATTGCTACAAAACATGCAATACAGAGTCCTTGGATATCAGAAATATCATGGTTTTTGCTAAGAGATGTCTTTAAAAACAATGACGAAACAATAAGAAAAGCTGTAAAACCAAAAATAATTGGTCCTATAATC
>JAUWCF010000082.1 GCA_030609445.1 Thermoplasmatota archaeon
AATTACAGATTCGAGTTTTCCCTGCATCTCAACATATCGCAACATGATAATACTGTCGGTCAAAGTTGACAAATTGTTTTCTGCAAGTGTTGCCGATCCGATTAATGCACCTGTTGTTGTCGTAAAATAACTAGTCACATCGTGTGCCTTCAAATACCCGTTAAGCCTTATAGCAAAGCCAGAAAACACATCTTCATCGAAAGAATGTAAAATAGAAGACAGAGAATCTATGACGCATCTCTTGATGTTGTTGTTTTCCACAACCTGTTTAATGTCTTTCAGATGTTCTTCAAGAAGTTTATCGCTAGGATATACACTTTGGATTGTCAGGAGTCCTTTCTTTTCATATTCTTCTAAATTCCAACCAAAACTCTTTGCATTTCTTGTTAATTGCTCCTTGCTTTCCTCAAAACCAGCATAAAAGCATGGCTCTCCTTTCTTTAGGCCATCCATAATAAACTGAAGGGCCAGCAGCGTCTTTCCAGTTCCCGTTGAACCTGCAACAAGTGTGGTATATCCTTGAATAACCCCACCCATCAACATATCATCTAGGGCATGGTTGCCAGTTGTAACTCTTTCTCCAGTAGAATGATACTTCAACGGAGAATGGATTTTTGGGAAAATTTCTATACCATCTGCAGAGATTTTTAGAGGAATTGCTTCCGCCCTATAACTTTTCCCTCTAACTTTGACAATACGCATAACTCGTTGAAAGTCATCCTTTACTCTTATCTGATCCAACCGTAAAATGGCATCAGCAATAAATTCTTCAACCTCATATACAGAGTATTTATCCGGATCAGCAACTTCACTTGTAAGAACAGCCGTACATCCAAGTGTGGCAAGGATTTTTCCAAGTTCAAAAATAAACGTTCTAATCTGCGATTTATCATTATAATGATAGGCGACAGCAGTTATCGAATCAATGCATAGTCTTTTTGCATTGGTCTGTTTGATCTGCTCTTCTATAAAATCTAGGATCTCCCGTGGATTAAATCCTTTCCCAGCATAGCTGTCTCGCAGATCAACAATCTTTAATTTCTCCTGTTCTATGGCATCTCGATCGTAAAAATCCATTTTTTCAAGGTTTTCTACTATCTTGAAAAGCGGTTCTGTGAGAGTTATGTAAACTGCATTCTCTTTGTTCTTAATTCCTTCAAAAAGCCATTGGAAAGCAAATATGGTTTTACCACTTCCTGAAGAACCAGCTAAAAGAACGACTGCACCCTTAGGAAATCCCCCATCAAGAAGTTCATCGAATTCCTTTATGCCAGTAGCAGAATTATTAACCATGTCTTGAGGTTTAGGTTTATTGTCATATTTCTTCGATGACTGCTTAGATTCCTGGGCATTAGATTGTTTCTGCTGAAGCATCTGATCAAGTTCTTGAACGACGTTTTGATACTGGTGCAACGACTGCCCTTGCGACTGGTTGTCTTTCTTAGTTTTATCTGACATAGTCGCACCTCCTAAAATAAGCCCCACGCCTATTTGTCAAAAAACAATTATTACTCTCATGAGCCACCTTAAAACAATCCATCTGAATCTCATGCATGCACAATGAATATCCCATCCTTCACAATGATGCAGAGCTAATGGTTTTTCTAGTATATAATACTACGTAGAATGATTAACCGCGATCCAACCTCAACTGGAGTAGAGAGACAGACTATTAACTTCCTTTAGAAATAAACTGTTGACAATCATAAATGTACGAGATATTTTTCAAGCAAATTTATATGTTGATGGCGATAAGTTATATTTCATTGAATGAATGCTTTTTTAACAGATGTTTGATGCATTTTCCTTCCTCATCGGAACTTGGTTTCAACATCTCCTATTCCACCGACAACTGCATTTTAATAGCGATATGAACTATTTCCATTGAAATGTAGTATTCTCTACTGTTCCTTTTCCAAAACCTTATCGATTCTGTCCTTCAACTCTTCAGTTTTCACAGGTTTTTCGATAAAGTCATCACCTAGAAATTCTCCGGCGTTTTCAGCGATCCTATCTGTTCGAGCTGTAAGAAAAACAATGGGAATATCCTTCCATGATGGATTATCTTTTAATTTATCAAAGACTTCCCAACCACTCATCTCTGGCATCATGATATCTAAAAGAATTAAATCAGGCATATCATTGTTTTTCAGTAATTCAAAACACTCTGCACCATTACGGGCAGGTATGACTTTATATTCATCGCCGTATTTCTTTTCCAAGGCTTTTTTGATACCAAATAACTGGTCTTCCTCATCGTCTACCAACATGATTTTCCTCATCTCCTTAGCTCACCTCACTTTACATATCTTATAGCATATTTATTATGTTTACCGTTGTTTACCCGTGTTATTAGTCTTTAGAAGATGAAGGAATTGTAAAAAACATGGTTGTACCTTTTCCAAGACCTTGACTTTCAGCCCAAATACGTCCACCGTGCTTTTCAACAATACGCTTAGCTATAGGCATACCAAGGCCACTACTGTCAAAATCATGACGAGAGACATCTGCCTTGTAGAACTCATCGAATATATAATCCAGTTGCTCCTTAGTTATACCCATGCCAGTATCTTTTAATGATACAGTGACAAAACCCTCATTCTTTTCTGCATCAATCGTAATCTTTCCACCATCTGGGCTGTATTTAACAGAGTTGTCGATGAGGTTGTCAAATAGTTCTGTTAATCTCAGTTTATCCGCCTTTACCATGATGTCTTTACCGATCTTATTCTCAACCTCAATATTGTTTTCCTCAAACAATAGTTTACTCTTTTCGATGACATCATCAACCTCACTTAAAAGATTAGTATCCTCCACAGAAAATTTTGTACTAGGGGAATTAAGTCGTGCTAGTTGAATGGTTTTAGTCACAAGATTTTTCATATGGGAAACGTTTCTATTTAGCACTTCAAAGATTTCCTTACGTTCAGGATCTGCTTCATCTTCCTCCAATATTGGTAATAGATTTATAAGTGGTCCAAGTGGGTTTTTAAGGTCATGACCAAGCTGTCCGATGAACTCATCTTTCTGTTTTAGGAGTCTTTCCACTTCAGCAGTTCTCCCCTTGACTTTCCGCTCAAGATTTTTATTCAGAGAAGAGAGCCCCTCGTGAGCTTTTTTTAGATCCATGTTCTTATTCTTGATTTCTTTTTCTGCTTTCTCAAGACTACCAATGGTTTCATTCAAATCCTCCAGAATGCTGAGATTTGCAGCATCGCTTTCTTTCAATTTAACGATTTTTTCATCAAGTTCTTTTGTTCTGTCTTTAACCACACTTTCCAGATTCATGTTATATTCTTCTAATTTGGCTCTTGATTTTTTTAATTCAGAAAGCATGAATGTAAATGAATTGTAGAGTTGCCCGATCTCGTCCTCAGAGGTATGATCATCAATTTCAACAGCATCCCACTTGCCCATAGCGACCTGTTGAGCGGCCTCTGACAATCTTTGGATGGGGGCAACCATATGGTTTGTCAATAGACTACCAACTATGATAACAATGAGCAAGATAACAAAGCTCATAGGCAGAATACTTCCAAAGATAAGTACATTAGTGGCCCCGTGCATTTCATCTTGCAGTTTTGTTATGGATTGAAGTATGTTCTCTGCCTTAACAATACTTGCTAATGTCCATCCCGTGTTGTTCATTTTGCTAAATGCAATAAACATTTCTGTTCCATTGACTTCCACTTTTGTATACCCTTGCTTTTCTATTGTAATATTGTCCAAAAAGGAAGTAAACTCTGGTCTTGCTTCGCTCATCACATCTGGTGCAAATTCTCCTTCCTCAGATGGTCTTCCCAGGATATCATTATATCCTTCTTCAGGGAGAACGATAGCATAACCGCTGTTATCGATCAGGAGGAGGTAGCCCCCACCAGGCAATTTAGCCGTTTCCATATTAAGTGTAATGGCTTCCAGAGTGACATCGATTCCTATTCCGCCCAAGAGTTCATCACCATTTATGTAAACCGGCGCCACTGCAGTGACCATAAGACCTTGTCCAGTGACATCAACATAGACTGGGGACCAAACTACGTTTCGCTCTGGGTTGTTCTCCACGTTCGCACTTAAATACCAAGGACGTTGTGTGACTTGGAAGTCAGGGGGAACCACAGACACAATATCGATGTTTGGATAGTACCGAGTTACCTCTCTTTCAGTTGACAGATATATTGCCACAATATTAGGAGTATTTTTTTCCACGTGTGCAATGACAAAATCCATGTAGGCGCCAGATTCTAGATCCCTAACTACCTCGTCATTTATTTCGATAAAATTAGGAACAAATGCACTACCCACCTCAGACGCTGAATTCATATATTGCCCTTCGGGTCCGAAAAACATGTGTTCCTCTGCATCCCAGTATTCTCCAGGAACAAATATCTCTGGCGATTCAAAGATTTCAGTTGCATACGAGGCAAGATTCTGCGCATTGCCCAATATACTGCTTAACATTTGATCATTCTTCTGAGCGTTGTCTCTGGTTACCTGCATTAAATATTCCCCTGCCTGATCCTCCAAGGCATCAGCACTGATGTCCTGTGACCTTTGCCCCATTCCATAGATGGATGAGCTAGCAAGATAGGAAAAACTTACCAATAAGATTGCAGTCAACAAAACCACCACTAAAATAAACTTTACCTTCAAGGAGAATTTTCCGCCTCTAAACAAATATTTCTTAATCATTTTCAATCCCTCATAATTCAGCCTTTTCTCCTTCAAGCTGCTTTATCTTTTTTTTCAACTCAATTATTCTTAGTTCCCGACCCACAGTAACGTTCTTGTATCTTTCAAGTTCATCTACTTTTTTTCCAAGTTCATCATATGAAATCTTCAGTTCTTCTTCTGCTTTCTTACGCTCGGTGATATCACGGATTGTTCCTTGAAAACCAGTCACATCCCCATTTTCGTCTTTTATTACGACTGATGTGATAAGGGTATTAATAACACTGCCATCTTTCTTTCTTAAATTAACAGGAAACTCTTTTGTAAATCCCTGTCGCTCAATTGTTTGGATATGTCTTTTCCGATCTTTAGGATTTTCATAATGTTCCGGTATTCTACTCTTCAGTAATTCATCTTCGGTTTCATAGCCGAGAAGTTCAATAAAAGCATTATTACTCTCTATCAATCTACCATCTTTTGAGGTAAGGAAAGTCGCATCTCTTGATGTTTTAAAGAATCCACTGTATTTCTTCTCACTTTCTCTCAGTTTTTCCTCTGTTTTCAATCTGGTGGTGATGTCCTCAAATACATTGATAAACATAGTCGACTCGGCTTCGGTTGCAAGCGTTGTTGAGGCAACAGAGCCCCAGAATACAGTGCCATCTTTGCGTTTAAACCGTGCTTCAAAATCCTTAACGAAACCTTGTTTAAAGAGGTCGGTAAACCGCCCTCTGTCTTTCTGGTCGTAATAATGAGCAGCAGCCGATATCTTTAAAAATTCCTCTTTTGAGTCGTAACCAAATATTTTCAATATGGTAGGGTTCACCTCAAAGACAACACCTT
>JAUWCF010000137.1 GCA_030609445.1 Thermoplasmatota archaeon
TTTTCTTCGGGTCTTTTTTAAGTTTGTTTAGAATCTCAATTGTGGTGAGCATAACACCACGCCCCGTAGCCTCTTTTCTCCCTAGAGATCCACCAAGTTCCAAAGGTTTCCCCGTTACAATATCAAGAACAGTCTTCCCCTCTTGCATACTAATGGCATCCATAAACCATCCCATGGTTTCTGCATTTGTATTTACATCAGGAGCAGGAATATCACGCCTTGGTCCGATGATTGGAAGAATCATAGCTGCATATCTTTTCGTTAGCCGCTGAATTTCTTTTCTTGAGAGTTTTGACGGATCGCAGGTTACACCTCCTTTTGCACCACCATAGGGAACATTAGCAACAGCACATTTCAAAGACATCAATGTTGCCAGTGCTCTTACCTCATCCAGGTTTGTATTTGGATGATATCGAATACCACCTTTACAAGGACCTCTTGCACTGTTATGCTGCACTCTATATCCTGTGTAAACTTCGATTTCTCCATCATCTTTCTCAATTGGAACCCCAACAATTAATTCACGTTCGGACTGTCTTATTAATTTGTGAACTCCAGGATCTAATGATATTCGTTCTGCCGTTGCATCAATTTCTTCTAAAACACTTTCATAAAATGATTGTACCATACAAATTACCTCTTTAGCTTATGGGGCTCGCATCTCTGCTTTAAATAAAAGTATTTCGGCTAATTCTAAGAATTACATAACGGGCTGTTTTTTTCTAACCATTTGACTTCGTTATTAAAGCATGGCCACATCTCCCATCAAGTTTGATGGTTAATGGAGCAGAAAGCTTTACATGTTTTACAAATTTTAGCTCTTTGTACGGCTTCTGTCGTTCAAGCCACTTCCAGTCAATGAAATACTCATTCGAATTGTATGGAACGTTAATGTATCCAATCCCCCTAGATGTGATGTTATGGAAGAAATGCGTTCCTTGTGAGGGTTTGATATCAAAGTTTTTTAGGGCTGTTTCAACCATAACGTTGACACTGGATATTTGACTCCATTTTACAGGTATTCCAAGCCATTGGTCCTGTGTTCCCCATCGTCCTGGCCCTATCAGTAAATATGGCACAGATGATTCTGAAAGAATTTTATTAATTTCTCCAACTTCGTTAGCAATTTCAACAGTTTTTGCCGAATCAAAAGTTTCAGGAGGGACATACACAATATCCTTTACCGATTTTATAATCCCGTTTCCCAATGCTTTTTCAGAGTGAATAAAAACATTTTCCTGGTTCATCTGTTCGTCCAAAGAGATTTTACAATGTTCATGTGTTAGGACAAGGGGTCGGAGTTGAAGGATAGCTAATGTCGGAGGAGTTTTACCATCTTCGCCAAGTGTTACTGCAAATTCAATTTCAATAGGGCCGCCCATGCCTTGTTGTCCAATGCCCAAAATGTCTTGAACGAGGGATGCAAGTGGAAAAGCATCATATTTCAGAATGCTGGCAAAGGTGACAAGATGTGGGCCATCAGATGAAAAGCTATCCCTAATTATTCCGTCATTTCTATCATATGTGCTGGTAATGGATTTTAGTGTGTCGTCATTTTTGATATCTTCAACGTTCAGTTTTTTTAACGTAACATCATCCTTTTCAGAAAATTCGAAGTTCTCCCTTGAGGTATCAAGCACATAGAGCTCCCGCTGTGAATTATTGAGAATTTCCTCCGATGTTGAAAAATCTGGTAAGATATCAGGATAGCTAGGTGAAAATCTGAGTGCCTTCTCGCCACCGACAACAGTCTTACCAAGGCCTACTGCAATACTGACAATTCCATCTTCAAATGTTTGATGACTGACAGGATAGAAATTGTATGATTGTGCAACTCCCGAAAATGTTGGATAAAATCGTCCTCCGTAGTCGTTTCCTACAAGTTCCTGAATTATAACTGCCATTTTTTCCTCTTCAATTTTTGATGATGTGGATTCGATGTATGCTCTTGACTCTTTGAAAAATGTTGATGCATACACAAGTTTTATTGCTTGACAGAGCTGCTTTAACCGAATTGCATCATTCTTATGGCTGTTGGGCAGCATGTATGTGGAGTATATTCCTGCAAAAGGTCGACTCTGGGAATCTTCAAGAAGACTTGAGGATCTGATTGCTAGTGGAGATTTGAAATGGTGTAATACTTTTGAAAGATCTGTTTTTAACTCATCACAAATTTTACTCTTTAGGAACACCTTTGCTATTTCTTGGTCAGTGATATCTTCTCTATTTATAACTCCAATGATGTTATTATCTGAAATGAATCTTTCAAACTCTAAAGTCCCGATTACAACAGTACTTGGAACTGTTATTTTGATATTGGGGTATTTTTTTTCAAGATCATATCTTGTCAATAGTGACCTCATAAAGGCGATTCCACGTCCTTTTCCTCCAAGAGAATCTCCTCTAATCCTTGTGAATGAAGAATCAAATTCAAAGTTTTGCTGTGAAAAATCGGTAATTGCACCAAGTTGTTTCTCTCTGCGACTTTCATTGAAAATACCCACGAGATGTTTTCGAACTTCATTAAGATTTATAAAATCAGAGGATTTCTTTGGGCGTAATTTCATTGCAGCTTTAAATTCGCAACGTGCCATGAGCCAATTAGAAAAATCGTTTCTATCAGAATGGTACTGTATACATTTAAGAGGAACTTTCTGCAGAATATGTTCAAACTCGAACATATTAGAGGCCCGTGCTATTTCAGTTGTTTGATGATGAATGGCACCTTCTGTTGTCTCCTGTTTCTTCTTTCCGTCTTTTTTCATCTCTTTTGGCATGAGAAAAATGAAATCTCCAAATCCAAGGTGGTTTAACAGGAAATGCTGAAAGTCTTGCACAAGGCTAGGGGAGTTTTTATCTAAAAAATATGCGCCGATAGCATCAGCTTTTGTTCTGTTTTTTGGTTCTGATGACTGCATCAAAATTGGGATGAATTTCGAATCTTTTTTTATCTGCTTTGCGAATTTGTAGCCAGCGTTTGGATCTGCTTTTCCTTTCTTTTTGAAATTGACATCTGTGATGATGCCAAGAACATACTCTTTATATTGTTCATACAAGGCCATGCCTTCTTCAAATGTTCGAGCAAGAAGTATCTTTGGCCGTGCTCTTCTTCGTAACAATCTCTGCATTTCGTTTAGATCTTCAGATATGGATCTTCGTGTTTGCTGCACAATTTCCGTATAAATGATGGGGAGAAACATGGAATAATGGTGAATAGAATCCTCCAGCATTAAGAGAATCCGTACGTTTCCGTTAACAGTATCATAGCGTGCGTTAATGCTGTCTTCAACGTATTTTATAGCTGCAAGGAAGAGTGTTGAATCTCCTGTCCAGAAAAATGTTGTGTCAATTCCTTTTTCAGTACCATTTTGTTGAGCAAGATTTATATCAACAGTATCAGTTGCTAAAAGAATAAGGCTTGGATTTTTTCAGCACAAGCAAACCGCCTCCATATCTGCCTCTACACCTAAAATGGATTGTAATGTATAGACCAATTCATTGGATGATCCAGTCATCTCTAAAGCTTGTAT
>JAUWCF010000193.1 GCA_030609445.1 Thermoplasmatota archaeon
AAAGCTCTGTTTTAATATTTATGTTTCTTTGTAGCTTGACTTTGTCACATTAGATTTTTTATTCAATTAAAGTAGGAAATTACAACAACCATATTTAAACCGCCGTTCACCTTCTTATCAGTGGATGGGATGTTTGAATGAAGTTTTCAATATCCGTAGAGGATATAGAGGGGTTACATGATAAACTAAATTGTTTCCATGAGGGGTATATCTCGCATTTTTTTACAAAAACTCGAAATATGACAAAACAATCATATCAATATATACAAGGAAAATTCCTTGCTAAAGGAAAAGGTAACATGTGTACATATCCAAAAGATGTTCCAGATTGTAACAATCAATCCCTGCAACATTTCGTTTCAAATTCACCATGGGATCACCGACCTGTCCTTGATCATATTCAACGGGATGTAACCGAAGCTATTGGAGATAAAAACCATGGTTCAATTCATGTTGATGAATGTTGTTTTCCAAAACAAGGAAAGGGCTCAGTAGGTACTGCTCCACAGTACTGTGGTCGCTTAGGAAAGGTAGCGAATTGTCAAGTTGGTGTCTTTCTGGGATATACCAAGGAGTCTTATCGGACATTAATCGATGAACGTTTATATCTGCCAAAGAAGTGGATATCTGATAAGAAACGTCGGAAGAAATGCGGTGTTCCTTGGTCTGTTCGTTTTAAGAAGAAAACCGAGCTTGCTTGGGAAATGATATGTCATGCACAAAAGAAGAAGATACCCTTCAGTTGGATTGGGATGGATAGTTTATACGGCCGTGATTCCTGGTTGAGAAACAAAATTGACAAACATGGTCTGATATACATTGCGGATATTCCTTGCAATCTTCGCGTCTGGTTGCAGAAACCAAAAACGGGGGTGCCAGAACGGAAAAAAGGACGAGGTCGTCCACCAAAAAGAGAACAAGTTCTTGATGATGATTCAGTACGTGTAGATGAGTTAAGAAAACGTGCTACTGATGATGCATGGCAGCGGGTGTTTATTCGAGATACTGAACGTCGGGAGCTTTGGACTAATATGACTTGTTTACGGGTGTATCCACGGGAGGAAGATGATCTTCCAGGTAAGGAATGCTGGTTAATTATTCGAGAGGATCCGCAGAATGGTGAAGTAAAATATCAGTATTCAAATGCACCAGCGGATACAAGTATTGATCGACTTGCAGAGATGTCTGGCAGTCGTTATTGGATTGAACGAACATTTGAAGATGGAAAAGGAATTGCAGGACTTGCAGATTATCAAGTACGTAATTGGACAGGTTGGCATCATCATATGACGATGACTATTCTTGCCATGCTGTATCTCATGGAGCTATCCATAGATCTAGGAAAAAAGATTGAGCTCTTAACCGTGCAAGATGTCAAAGAAATTTTTGAAGTAATTATGCCAAAACGACATATAACAAGTGAAGAGTTGATACAACTCATCCTTGAGAAACATAAACGTCGGATGTCTGCTCGACGTTCACATCACAGACGAAATAAATAACAAGTAAGTAAAGCAGGTACAGCTGAGATATTTTCACATCCTATTAGTGATAAAAAGATTGTTTCATATCTGATGAAAACATCAGCAGATATTATTTGAAAAAGAGGATTATAGAAGCCGTCAACGTGCTGTTTATCATTGAAATAGCGACGGCAATATTTAGCAAATGCCTATTGACCTTTGCCAATGTGACAAAGTCAAGTTAAGTTAAATATTTAATGAAATGAGTTATTTCAAATATCATGCCGATATGTTGTTTATGTGGAATAGAAAGAACTGATGATCCAGATGGATTGTGTGATGAACGCAAAAAATATATATGGAAACAGATGGAGAATGGAAAGGTAATAGAATTTCCAAGATATATGGATGATAAAGTCACAGTATATATTGAAAAAGTAAAGAAACAACAAAAACAAAAAGATGATAAATAAGTAATTTACTCTATTTGATGGGGCGTTGAGATTCGGCTACTATTTCCCCCAGCAACTTTTTTGCTAAGATTCGAAGACTTTCAAAAATTTCAATCCTCACCAGATATAAAATCTATTTATGTGACGTCATTTAGGAGCTCGAAT
>JAUWCF010000066.1 GCA_030609445.1 Thermoplasmatota archaeon
ATCTGATGGTTTCCAAACAATTTCTTTCATTCTCTACCTCCCAGATTCCTTTCAATGCAATTGGCTTTGCCAGTTAAAAACTTACACATGGTATGTGCTATTTTACATATAATGTTTTCACAATTTTTATCACAGAATTTATCCCTAAGGTTTTTCTACTATTTGCCTATCAAGGTATGAGGATTATTATGGACTTTGAATTAACTGAAATGCAGAAATTGTTTAAGAAAACAGTGAGAGAGTTTGCTGAAAAAGAAATAAAACCACTTGCCGACAAGATCGATAAAGAAGAATATTTCCCAAAAGACCTGTATAAAAAAATGGGTAAAATGGGCTTGATGAGTATGACTGTTCCACAAAAATACGGCGGGGCAGGTATCGACCGAGTTTCTTATATGATTGCTCTTGAAGAAATCTCACGTGTCTGTGGATCAACAGGACTTGTCCTTGAAGCACATAACTCCCTTGGTGTTGGTCATATTTACGAAAAAGGAACCGAAGAACAACGTAAGAAATACCTTCCTAAACTCTTGAACGGTGAGGGAATAGCTGCCTGGGCTCTTACTGAACCAAATGCAGGATCAGATGCAGCGGCAACTCAGACTACTGCAGTTCTTGATGGAGATGAATGGGTTATAAACGGAACAAAGCAGTTTATCACTAGCGGAGACATCGCAGAAGTCGTAACAGTTATGGCAAAGACAGATAAAACACAAGGAGCCAAAGGAATCAGTGCCTTTATCGTTGAGAAAGATACAACTGGCTTTAAGGTCGGTCAACTTGAGGATAAACTTGGGGTTCGTGGAAGTCATACCGCTGAACTTATTTTTAAAGATTGTCGCATTCCTAAAGAAAACTTGCTCGATAAAGAAGGCATGGGTTTCATTGGTGCCATGACAATTCTGGACCGTGGTCGAACCGCAATTGGCACAATGGCCGTAGGAATCGCACAGGGTGCACTTGACGAAAGCATTGAATATGCCAAACAAAGGCAACAGTTTGGGAAACCGATTGGTAAATTTCAGGCCATCCAGTGGATGATTGCAGATATGGCTACACAAATTGATGCCGCTCGATTACTGGTTTATAGAGCTGCAGATTTAGAGGAAAAAGGTAAACCCTTCACAATAGAGGCTTCAATGGCAAAACTTTTTGCCTCTGAAATTGCGATGAAGGCAACAAGAAATGCTATTCAGATTTTTGGAGGATGTGGCTACATGCAAGAATATCCGTTGGAGCGTTTTTTTAGAGATGCGAAACTGTGTGAGATTGGTGAAGGAACCTCTGAAGTTCAACGGATGATTATTGCAAGAAAGCTTGGCTTATAAGATAGATTTCTATAAATGAAAAAAGAGGTAAAACCATGCTTAAAAAGGATATGTATAATGAGCTTCATAAAAGCTTTAAATGGGATATACCAAAACACTATAATTTTGGATTTGACGTCATAGATAAATGGGCAGAAGATAGAACAAAACTAGCACTCATTTCAATTGATAGAAGTGGAAAAAGAGATAGATATCATACATTCCGTGATTTATCCGTTGAATCAAATCGATATGCCAATGCACTGAGAAGAATTGGGATACAAAAAGGCGATCGGGTGCTTGTCATTCTTCAGAGTATTCCAGAATGGTACATTGCACTTATCGGCATGTTTAAACTTGGTGTAGTCCCAATGCCCGGTACAGTTCTTTTAACGGCAAAAGATGTAGAATATCGCGTGAATCGTGCAGAAGCATGCATGATCTTTACTGATTTAGCCCATGCAGACATTGTTGACGGAATAAAATCCAAATGTCCTTCGCTTAAACATCTGATGCTTGTCGATGGGAAAAGAAAAGGCTGGCTAAATTACTTAGGGGAGATGGATAAGTCTTCATATGATCTCTCTCAAGATGATATTGGAAAAACCAAATCTACTGATCCACTACTCATCTACTTTACATCAGGTACGACCGGTCATCCAAAAATGGTGCTTCACACACATAGCTATCCACTGGGTCATGAAGTAACCGCAAAGTTTGCTCAAGCTCTGACTAGTAAAGATCTTCATTGGACAGTATCTGAAACCGGTTGGGCGAAAGCAGCATGGGGAAAACTCTTTGGTCAAATGATTGTTGGTGCCGCTGTTATTCAATGGGAGACACCAGGAAGGTTTGATGCTGATGGGCTTCTTAGAGCGATGGAGCGTTATGGTGTCACATCGTTTTGTGCACCTCCAACCGTGTATCGACTCCTTATCCAGATGGATTTATCAAAATATAATCTGAAACTTAGGCATTCGATGAGTGCTGGAGAGCCACTTAATCCTGAAGTTATCAGAGTATGGAAGAAAACATTTGGTCTTGAAATCTATGATTTCTTTGGGCAAACAGAAACCGTCTGCGTTCTTTCAAACTACCCGTTCATGCCAATCAGATATGGTTCCGTTGGTAAACCAACACCAGGTCATGACGTTAGAATAGTTGATGATGATGGCAATGAAATGGGTACAAATGAAGAAGGAAACATTGCCCTATATATAGGTAAGGAACGACCGCCAGGCCTTTTCAAAGAATACTGGAAAGACACTGAAATCATGAAAAAATCATTCAGAAATGACTACTACTACACGGGTGATCAAGGATTTAAAGACGAAGATGGATACTTTTGGTTTGTTGGAAGAGACGACGATGTCATTAAATCTTCTGGCTATCGCATCGGTCCTTTTGAAGTTGAATCAGCTCTTATGGAACATAATGCTGTTGCAGAATGCGCTGTTGTTGGTGCTCTTGATCCTAAAGGAGTAAGAGGCATTGTGGTAAAAGCAGTTGTTGTCCTTGCTAAAGGATACAAACCATCAGAAGCGTTGACAAAAGAACTGCAAGACCATGTAAAAGAGGTGACTGCACCTTACAAGTATCCACGAATTATTGAATATATGGAAGAGCTTCCGAAGACGATATCTGGAAAAATTTTAAGAAGAGAACTTAGAAAATAGTTCTCTATTTTTCTTATTTTTTACTAAAAAAATCTTTTATTAAAACATAGATATAACGAATGATAATTTTTGTTCTATATCTAGATATACTTATTCTACCACCAGTAATTCCAACAATGAGTTTAGCAAATTTTAAATCCTTTGACAAAAGCCTGACAAATCTCTCGGAATCATCACCCCACATTTTATTGAAACGACTAAGAAGTTTTAGATCCTTTCCAAATTTGTCATACCAAAGGTCCTGATACTTTGATAAAAACTCACTACTCATATCATCAGAATCAAGTGACTCTAACGCAACATTTGCTGCCATTTTACCTGATGCCATTGCATAATAGATGCCCTCACCAGTAATTGAGTTGATGAATCCTGCTGCATCTCCGCAAATAAGAACGCGGTCTGAATAGGTTTTTTTAAGAGGAAAAACAGGAAGGGTCCCGCCTTTTACGTTCTCAATGGGAAAATCTTTCGGCAGCATTTTTTTTTCTTTAAGAAGCTCAACATATTTTTTATACGATTTCTTTAAATTTGGCCTAGCTTTAGACGAGTCTACTGCTGATTCAAACTGGCCCATTCCAATGTTAATATGTTTTTTCTTTGGAAATACCCATCCGTACCCTGCGATTCCTTGCGTTTTAATAAAGAGATGAACTATTTTTTTATCAGTAAAATACTTTTGCAGTTGTTGAGTGCTCATTGGTTGTTCTTGTACGACACAGATGCAGATATCATCCATTTTCTTACAGAGATTTGTTTTCTCAGCAACAATACTTCTCATTCCATCGCAACCAAGAACAATCTTTGCCTCAATCTTCTCCTCATCATCCAGTAGTAGAACTGCTTTATCTTTTTGTGTTGTAACATCTTTTACGGTTTTGCTGTTAAGAAACATTGCACCAGCATTTACTGCAAGTTTTACAAGTCCATCATCGAAATCTTTTCGTATAACTGTTGCAAGAAGCGGTTTTTCTCTCACAAATTTCAATGTATACTTGAGAGAAGATGAATGGGTATAACTTCCATAGGAGATAGAATCGATAAACTCTTCAACGTAGGGGAATTGTTTCATCACTCTTGTCGGAATGGCACCGCCACAAGGTTTATCCCTTGGAAATTTTTGTTTATCAATGATAAGGACTTTTTTTCCATTTTCAGCAAGATTTTTTGCAGCAGTTGAACCAGATGGTCCAGCACCAACTATTACTACATCATATTTCATTAAAATCCACGACTACATTCTAAAGACACCAGGCTGCCAATCCGAAATCGGAGCATTAAGCGATGCAGATATCCCCAGTCCAAGTACAAGTCTTGTATCTACTGGATCTATTACTCCATCATCCCAAATACGAGCACTACTATAGTATGGGCTTCCTTCCGTTTCATATTTCTTTAAAATTGGGTCAGTTAGATCTTTTTCTTCTTTTTTTGTCATTTCTATGCCTTTTCGCCAGAGCTGATCACGTTTTACTGTTAGAAGAACATTTGCTGCTTGTTGTCCACCCATAACAGAAATTCTTGAATTTGGCCACATCCAAAGTTGTCGTGGCCCATAGGCTCTCCCGCACATTCCATAGTTGCCTGCACCAAATGATCCACCAATGAGAACAGTAAATTTAGGTACCTGAGCACAAGTAACTGCCGTAACCATTTTCGCACCATCCTTTGCAATACCACCTGCTTCATATTTTCTTCCAATCATAAACCCCGTGATGTTCTGCAGGAAAACAATTGGTATTTTTCTTTGGCAACAAATCTCTATGAAATGAGATCCTTTAAGGGCAGATTCTGAAAAGAGTACGCCATTATTTGCAAGAATTCCAACAGGATAACCCATTATACGAGCAAAACCACAAACAAGTGTTGTCCCATACAGTGCTTTAAACTCATGGAATTTTGATCCATCAACAATTCTTGCAATGACTTCCTTTACATCAAATGGCCTTCTAGAATCTTTAGGAATAATTCCATATATTTCTTTAATATCATACAGTGGTTCTTCAGGCGTTTTAATATCAAGATGTGTTTTTTCGGGCCTATTAAGGTTTTCAACAATATTTCTTGCAATATTTATTGCTTCAGGATCATCGTGGGCATAATGATCAGTCACACCACTTTCACGACAGTGAACATCAGCACCACCCAAGTCTTCAGCAGTTACTTCTTCACCAGTCGCAGCTTTTACAAGAGGTGGACCTCCTAAAAAGATGGTTCCTGTTCCTTTGATAATAACGGTTTCATCAGACATCGCAGGAACATATGCACCACCCGCCGTGCAGGAACCCATAACAACGGCAATTTGTGGGATTTTTAAGGATGACATTTTTGCTTGGTTATAAAAAATCCTACCGAAATGCTCCCTGTCAGGAAATACCTCATCTTGCATTGGTAAAAAAGCACCACCTGAGTCAACTAAATAGATACAGGGAAGATTGTTTTCTTGCGCAATTTCTTGTGCACGCAAATGTTTTTTTACCGTAATTGGAAAATATGTCCCACCAGTAACAGTTGCATCATTTGCAATAATTACAACCTCGCCTCCATGAATAATGCCAATACCAGTTACAACTCCTGCGCAAGGTGCACGGCCATTAAACATATCATGGGCAGCTAGGGAGTTAAACTCCATGAAGGGAGTATCTGGATCTAAAAGTGCATCGATACGTTCTCTTGCGAGCATCTTATTTCTTGATTTATGAAGTTTTATCTTCTCATCTCCACCGCCTTTTGCTGCTTCTGCAATATGTGACTTTAGATTTTCAACAAGTTTTTCATAATTTTTATAATTATCTTTAAATTCTTTTCCTGACGTATCAATTGCACTTTCGATAACATCCATCTTATTTTTCCCCCTTCTCAATTTCAGCGGTTATTTGACCTATTTCAATTTGACCTTTTTTCTTAAAATGAATCTTTTTTACTGTTCCATCATACGGTGACCTTATCAAATATTCCATCTTCATCGCTTCAATAATCATAATCACATCATCTTTTTTTATCTTTGAACCTTCCTTTGCTTTTACTTCAACGATAGTTCCTGAAATAGGTGAATTTAAATCTCCTTCTTTTTTCTTAGTCTTTTTTCTACCAGTTAGTTCAATTCTCTTAACCTTAAAAATATCGCCGTCAAGAAACACAAATTTGTTATCTTCACCCTCTGAAATAACACATTTTATTGCACGACCACCAAGTTTT